>CAJWOS010000329.1 GCA_913044235.1 uncultured Pseudomonadota bacterium | reverse complement strand
GGCTGTTCTCAAACCTTGGCACCATCGTCAACGGCGGTGAAGGAGGCGCAATTACTCAACGCATCGATTGGGCCCCAACTCTCGGACTTACATTCGACCTTCGCGTCGACGCGTTCGCCGCTGTCATGCTCGCCCTCATCTCGGTCATCGGGGTTGCTGTCTGCGTGTACGCCGTTGCCTACTTCGGGCCAGACAGACCAGGCCTCGGGCGTCTCAGTGGTCTTTTGGTGATGTTCTCGGGCGCAATGACCGGGGTTGTCGTTAGCGACCATTTGCTCGCCCTCTTCGTCTTTTGGGAACTCACCTCGGTCACGGGCTGGGGAGTGTACGGCACGAACGTGCTGCGACAGCTTGCGGTGGGAGGCGGACCTGCGCCCGTGCTGCTGAAGCAGCCAGCACGGTTTACGCCCGATCCACTTGATGCCGTGATTTTCGCACCCCTGTTGGCACAGCAACAGCAGCTCTTCGCCATGGTGTCTCAGGGCGGCCGGGTGACCCCTGCCAACCTCGACTTTCCCGTATTGAAGACCCTCTTCCCAGGGTTCAAGACCATCACCGCAGGCCGCGTATTTTTCGGGAAGCCTGACATTGGCGTGATCTTCTTCGAAAATACGCGCATCACACCCGAGGAAGTGTCGGCTTCGCGTGCGTATGCGCGCATCGTGGCAGGGTCGACCTGGAACCGGGACGTGCTGCGCGCCCATGGGGTGCAAGGGGTCGAGCTCGTCCTGCAGGGAATCGACCCGGTGCTGTTCCATCCGATGCCACGCCGGCCGTTCCGCTCCGGCACCTTCACGGTCTTCAGTGGCGGAAAGCTGGAAGCACGCAAAGGGCAAGACATCGTGCTGGCCGCGTTCCGCCGCTTCCATGCCCGCCATCCCGACAGTGTATTGGTGACCGCGTGGCAGAACGCATGGCCCGAAAAGACCCATGACGTCGCGCATAGTGGACTGGTCCAGGGAGTGCCGGAGACCCGCGCCGATGGCACGCTCGACATTGGACGCTGGGCCGTGACCAACGGTCTGCCAGCGGGCAGCGTGCTCGACATGGGATGGGTGGCCCACAAGGACATGCCACGGGTACTGGCTGCATGTGATGCGGCCGTGTTTGCCAGTCGAAACGAATCGGGCACGAACCTCCCGGCGATGGAGTGCATGGCGATGGGGCTGCCCACAGTGGTGTCAGCCAACACCGGTCACCTCGACCTCATCGGGACTGTCCACGAGGCGCCGCGTGTGTTTGCGCTGCGCGACCAGCGACCGGTGCGCCATGCGCCAGCGGGCTGGGGCACCGACGGCTGGGGGGCGTCGAGTGTAGAGGAGCTGGAGTCTGTGCTGGAGCGGCTGTATACCGATCGCGACGAAGCCAGGGCTCGAGGCCGCAGGGCCGCCGAGTTCATGTGCACATTGACCTGGTCAGGACAAGTGAAGGCTCTGGTCGACGTTGTCGCGGGCGCTATCCACCCGTGAAGAAGCGCGTGAGGGATGGCGCCATGTTGGCAACCGTGTTGTCCTGCCATGCTCGGCCGTCGATGTTTCGTCCGGTCGTGGCACCGGTCCGATCGACCATTTCCCAGTGGGGAATCCCCTCGGGGGCGATGCTGAGTGCCTCCAGTATGGTGGGGTGCTTGTCGGCGTCGAGCTCGATGATGTGAACCGGCAGGTGTGCGCGGATCATGGCCTTGTCGTTGAGGCTGCCTTTGTAGACCTTGCAGGGTCCGCACCAGGTGGCACCCACATACACCACAGGTACCCCCTTCACGGATCCTGCAGTAGAACGAACGGTGTCGGGGTCGTCGACCGCGGTGTCGATGGTGGTCCAGGCAACCTTTTTGCTCACCGGCTCCTGGACCGGCTTCGAGCGCACCATCATGGGGCCCGGCGCAGGCTTGGGCGAGGCAGCGTCACCGGATGCCGATGGGGCCGCATCGGCCGCAATGGGGCTGGCCGAGCCAGCGGGTGTGGCGGTGGGGCGCGACTCACCACAGCCGACGAGCGGTAGGGTGAGGGACAGGAACAGGCCGAAGCGGTGCATGGATGCTCCATGGACGAGAGCAAGAGAGGGAGCCGAAAGAGAGAATCTTTATCGGACTACGTACTTCACGAAGAAGACAACCGACGACTCGGTGCGTGAGATTTCCCAGCTGCTTTGGGTGCCCGACGCATCCGCCTCAGAGCCCTGCAGCGAGCCGAGCACGCGAGCTCCGGCGGTCTGGCCGATGGCTTGCAGCAGGGGGTCGGTGGCGAGAAGCAAGGCGCCCAGTGGCGCTGCGCCGACCGTCGATGCCACGCTACCCGCCATGCTGGTGGCTTTTCCCGTGATGGAGAGCGCGGCTTCCTTTCGGCTCGTGGCGGTAATGGAAATGGTGTAGCCAAACACGTCGGGTGTCTCGGACCAGTGCTGAATGAGCAGTCCATCACCCTGATATTGGTGCGACCAGGGCTGCTTGCGTGGACGCTTGAACGGGATGGGTTGCAGCGGGCTGGCGGGGAGCTGAACCCCTTGCCTGCCATCATAGGTTCCGGCAGTGACCACGCAAAACCCCTTCCGCGGGCCGTCTGGTGTCACTGTGAATCCCGTGAGGAACAAAGAAGCGGGCATGGGAACTCCGATGGCTGAACTGTGCGCGAGCCTTCGGGCCATATCCAAGGAAAACCCCAACTGCGATGTCTGCAGCGGCGACAGTCGACCGAGACTGGGAGAGTGCGGTACGCTGCCGCAGGCCGGGATGTTCCGGAATCTGGAGGACAAATGGCCATCCGAGGACTGCAACGGGCCGCGGGCTGCGTCTGGTTCTGGTGCGGGCTTGTGGCGTGTGGTCCGAAAGCCGAAGACTCCTCGCCGCCTCTGGATCAGGCCTGCTCGCCCTACCCGGTACCAGAGGATGCCCCGACCGAGACCAGGATCGAGGCCGGAGGCCGGGGCTACATCTGCTACCTGCCGGCGCCCGAGGGCTTGTGCATTGCCGTGACGGGTGCCGAAGCTGCAGCTGTGGTGGCCGACGGTGGAGCGGCGGCAGCTGGATGTGAGTCGGGTGTGCTTCAGGTCGATGGCAGCTGCCCGGTCGACCTCCAGCTTGGCCAGTGCACACTCTCCGAGACCGGCGAGGTCTGGACGCTGTACCCATGCAACCGGTGGGCCGATTTGCCACGGGGAGAAGCCGAGGGCTGTGAAGCCGCCGGTGGCACCTGGACCCTGCAGCTGTGAGCGGATGGGAGACGACGGCTGCCGGGTGTGTCCTGCTGCTGTCTGCATGTGCGTCGGCGCCGGTCGTGACCGTGGACGGGACCGCACGGCCGGTTGCGGAGCCCGCGGCTGTGGAGCCGGGCGTTGGTGCCCAAGCAGCAGCGGCGGCCTCCCCGGCGCGTCCCGAAGCGGTGGCAGCGAGCGAGCAATCCGATGTGAACTTCATTGTCTTCGACATCGACTCTTTGCGGGCCGATCGCCTTGAAGGTGGACCGGGCGTACCCGCCAACCTCCGATGGTTGAAGCAACGAGGTGTGCTGTTCACACGGGCCTATCCGCCGGCTGGTTGGACTCTGCCCTCGGTGGTCTCCATGTTGGCAGGCCGAGTGGCCCCCGCAGAGGCGCTCCTGCCGGAGGAGCATCCGTCTCACCATCGACTGCTGCCGGGCATTCTCGCCGCATACGGGTACCACACAGGCGTGGCTTGGGGGAACACTCTGCTCAATCGCCACCCGCGTCGGCTGTCGTGGCTCTCGGGCGATGTCGACGCGACCGACTACGGGACTGCTGCTGGGTTTGCCCGAGCGCTTCAGGAGGAGCGCGTGCCTGAGCCCTTCTTTGTGCTGCTGCACGACGAAGATCTCCACACGGCTTTGATGGGTCGACACCTGCGAGAGCTTCCACCGGCGAAGGCGGCCGATCTGTCTCGACAGCAGTACCAACAAGCCCTGCTCGAATATGACCGCTCGGTGGGTGATGTGCTGTCGGCGGCTTGGGATGCAAAACTGATGGAGCGAACCATCTTCGTGGTGCTGTCCGACCATGGGGAGTCGCTGTACGAGCACGATGCGCTGGGGCATGGCGACCTGCTCTGGGAGGAGGTGGCCCGGGTGCCTCTCCTCGTGGTCGATCCGACCGTTCGAGGGGACCGAAGGGAGACCGCGGCCGTGTCCACCCTCGATCTGGCACCCACCCTGCTGGAGCGGGCGGGAATCCCTCGCCATGCGGAGATGGAGGGGCAGTCTCTCGGTTCGATCCTTCGAGGTGAGCGACGCGGACGAAGCGATGGTCGTGCGTTTGTTTTGGACTCGGACCTGGAGTCAGCTGCCGTTGTGGTGGATGGCGACAAGCTGCTCGTGCATCCCCACGGATGCCCGGCGAGTGAGCGGGTGGCTTGGAAGCCGCTGACGGGCAAGCAGTGCATCTTCCTGTTCAATCTCGATGCGGATCCGGAAGAACGCCAGAATCGCGCATCACAAGACTCTGCGACCCTTGAGCGGTTGACGGCGGCCCTCAACACTGGGCTGCAGGTGCGTCAGACGCCGGCCCTCGACGAGTATGCAGAGTTTCTCTCGGAGCTGCAGCAGCGAGGCTACTGGGAGGCTGCAACGCCGAAGTGATGGCGGGTGCAGGGGGCGTGCACACGAGGTTGGGCGGATCGGCTCTTGGCGTTTTCGAACAAATGTTCGAAAAAATTCAATATTGGCGTATCGTGCGCCATCCGACGGGTTGGTTTCAGGCTACGTTGCCCGCCCGGAGGTGCATCTTGAACCGGACAAGCTTCCCCTACGCCCTTGTCGCTGCCACCGCTCTCACGTCGGTCGCTTGTGCTTCGGAAGACTATACGAAGCTCTATCACACCGAGGCCCTGGCTCCGGGGTGGTCATGGGACGACGTCCGCTCCATGGACAACATGGGCCCTGTCCTGGTGGACGACGGCCTGAATGTGGTGGTCTACAGCGAGCGAGCGGAGCGCATCGAACTGCTCCTCTTCGATGACCCGGAGTCGGAGCTGCCCACCTGGCAAGCCGAGATGGTCCAGGACCCGGACGGAGGCCCCTTGTGGAGCCTGTATGTGGAGGGCGTCGGCCTTGGTCAGCACTATGGCTACATCGCCTGGGGGCCGAACTGGCCCTACGACTCCGATTGGTTCCCCGGCTCGACCATCGGCTACCTCACCGACGTGGACCGCTACGGGAACCGATTCAACCCCAACAAGCTCTTGTTCGATCCATGGGGCAAGGCCATCCACCGCGACCACGACTGGTTTGCGGGCAGTACTGCTTCGGGTCCGGGACGGCACCAGTCTACGTGGCGGGCGGCTTCGAAGACCGTTGTCGTAGAGATGGACTACGCATGGTCTGACCAGGAAAATGAGTGGCGCAACGCCCGGGCGAACAACACCCTCGAAGGGCACGACTGGACCGACCTCGTGGTCTATGAAGTGCACCCGAAGGGCTTCACTCGCAACCCTGCCAGCGGCGTGGAGTGGCCCGGTACCTGGCGTGGCATCGGAGAGAAGGCGGCGTACCTCCAAGATCTCGGAATCACCGCAGTCGAGTTGCTTCCGATTCACGAAAAGCCCCTCGACGGAGGGTATTGGGGCTACAACAACCTCAACTTCTTCGCACCGGAGCACAGCTTCTCTGCGAGCTACCAAGCCACCGGTCGCGTGGACGACGTGCTCGATGAGTTCCGTTGGATGGTCGACCAGCTGCACCAGCACGATATTGAGGTCATCATCGACGTCGTGTACAACCACACCGGCGAGGGCGGACTCTGGCGGGAACGCCTGTACTTCGAGAACTGGGATCAGGCCTATGAAGTGAACTTCGATCCCAAGGAAACGGCCGGCCTCTATTCGTACCGCGGGCTGGACAACGCGGCCTGGTATGCCCTTCCACCAGATGGCCAGACCTACTGGAACAACACTGGAGTGGGCAACCAGACCCGGCCGAACCACACGCCGATGAAGCGGCTCACGATGGACTCCCTGCACTTCCTTGTGGAAGAGCTGCACGTAGACGGATTCCGCTTCGACTTGGCGGGAATTCTCGGCGAGAAAGATCCCTACTCGGTCGACTGGAACGATGGGATCGACCCGGCGCTCACCGTGCTGCAAGACATCATCGACGACCCGATCCTGCAGGAAAACAACACACGGATCATCTCGGAGCCTTGGACAGCCGCGGGCACGGGCCCCGGAATCGGTGGATTCCCGAGCTCCAGCAACGATCCGGACTTCGCCTGGCACGAGTGGAACGCACACTTCCGTGACTGGTGGCGAAACTTCGTGAACGACGACAACTTCCGCCTCAACTCCACCGAGGGCGTCGACGGTGGACAGGTGCTGACCGGAAGCTCTGCGGTCTACGGATGGAATGACCGCAAGCCCTACCACTCGGTCAACTTCATCACCGCCCACGATGGCTTCACGCTGTACGATCTCTTTTCATACGAGGAGAAGCAGAACGGATGTGGTCTGCTGAACCCGGTGTGCTGCGACGACCCGATGAGTGTGTGGTGCGACGACAGCTCCGGTGAGGAACACAACCGCAGCCGGAACTGGGGCGACGAAAACACGAAGCGGCAGATGATGCGCAACATGTTCACAGCGATGTTCGTGAGCCATGGCACGCCGATGATTCTGGGCGGCGACGAGTGGATGCGCACGCAGTTCGGCAACAACAACGCCTACACCGACGCTTCCGACAACGAATGGAACTGGCACCGGTGGGGTGAGTGGCAGAGCACCTATGCGTGGCATCGTGCGCGGATGCATGACTTTGTGCGCAACCTCACACGGTTCCGGCGAGAGCGGGCCTACGCGGTCTCCCCTTCGGAGCACGACGGTGGCATGCCCTACAGCTGGAAGAACGCCGGCAACAGCGACATGAACGGAGACCAGTGGGGCTCGCAGCGGCATGTCATGATCCACTACTACCGCGACGGGGAAGCCAAGTGGGCGGACAAGCCGGAGCTATTGGTCCTGATCAACATGGAGCGGGGCGCGGTGGACTTCACGCTTCCCGAGGGGCGCACCTGGGCACGGGTCATCGACACGCAGTCATGGTTCGACATGCCCGGCACCATCGGCGATGAAGAGATGGGGTGGTTCGCAGAAAACCCGTCGCAGGATCCATACTACTCAGCCAACATCACGCTCGACTCGCCCCTGGTGCTCGAAGACTCCGTCTACGGTGTCACGGGGAGCAGCATCGTGGTGCTCGAAGAGGTCTTTTAGCGGGCTGACGGCTGGCTGGACTGCAGCATCACCCGCAGTGCGGGGAGGTGGGGAAGATCGGCCGGGGCCCATGACACCGACTCCAGCTCGTCGGCCGACAGCCAGCGAGTGGCGTCATGGTCGACCAGTCGGATCGCACCGGCCCATTGTCGACACGCGTGGACTGCCATTCGAATGTCGAGCCGCTCGGTAGAGACGGTTGCTTCGCCGAGTCGTTCCCCGAGCTGGACGTCGATGGTGAGCTCCTCTCGGATCTCCCGACGCAGAGCCTCGACCTCGGACTCCCCACGCTCAACCTGTCCCCCAGGGAGCTCCCAGAGGCCGCCATGGCGCTTGTCGGCCCGTCGTCGAGCCACGAACAGCCGCGGTGGGTCGTCTTTCACCAAGGCGATCGCCACCACGTGCAGCAAGCGACGGGGAGATGGCCGAGTCATGCAGGCTCCGGCAAGCGGGGGAGGCAAGTGGGGAGGCGGTGTTCCGCTCAGGGGATGGCTGGCTTCACCTTGAACACGGACTCCTTACGGATACTCACTGTGCCGGCTTTTGCGCCCCGAGGCTTCTTCACGAAGCGGGCTCGAGTGGCGGTGACGCCGACCGTACCCCCTCCTCGCTGCTTGCTGTGCCATGCTGCGATCGCCGCCGCCTTTTCGATGGTGGCTTTGTCGGGATCTTGGCCGTCTCGCACAAACAAGACGACATGGCTCCCAGGGTGACCGCGGAGGTGAAACCACCAGTCGTCGTTTCGGGCGACGCGGAGGGACAGCTTGTCGTTGTCGCGGGCCGTCTTTCCGGCCCACACGAACCATCCGCCCGGAAGCTCGTATTCATGTACGTTGGGCGCGTATTGGATCTGGCTGGGA
>CAJWOS010000328.1 GCA_913044235.1 uncultured Pseudomonadota bacterium | reverse complement strand
CCGCCTCTGGAATCACCGGAACGACGCTCTCTGAGTCGGGGATCCCATACATCACGATGCGATTGTTGTAGCCCTCGTACTCGCCAAAGTTCCCCACCTGCTGGCAGGTGTCACGCCCACCGCGCTCGATGCCAATCACTTCCGGACCGAAGTCACCGCGGAACCAGACCCAACCATCAAGGACTCGGACCTCACCGTTGGGAAGGCTGATTTCAACTGTGTTTCGGTTGCAACTGTCGTCCCAGACGTCCTCGGTGATCACCCACTCGTCGTCGAGCTCCTGGGTGCTGTCGCCGCTCGAAGAGTCTGTCGCCGAGGCTCCACCCGTGTCGTCCGCGCCACCCGAACCCTGCGCGCTACCCGCCGCGTCGGTACCCGTGCCGACCTGTGTGCTGTCGCCTTCGGGCACACAGTCCGGACTCGCCATGCAACCAACGTCGGCACAGTCCACGATTCCATTCTGGTCGTTGTCCACGCCGTCGAGGCACTCTCCGGCCTGCATGCCTTCGTGCAGCTCAGCACAGCCGCCCAACAAACAAATCATCCATCCGTAGCGAACCATCAGTCTCGCCCTCCGTCGTCGTCTGGCGCCGGCCCAATGGGCGTTGCATCGCACCAACATGCGACCAAATCCCCCTGCGGTGCGGTCCCACCAGACATTCGAGTGTAGACATCAGACGCTGTGAACACAGCGCCGAGTGCCGCCTGCTGAACAGCCATCCGGCCGCCATCTTGTGACGTTTCCAGCGCACCTGTCGCCAGGTTTTCGAGCCGCGCCGTGCCATCCGTACCCGTGGCCGAGTCCGCGTCTTGGATGCGCACCACGTCTCCGGCACCAGGCACCGTGGGCAGGTCAATCTGGAAAAACCACGTGTCGTAGCCTGAAAAGCTCGTGAAGAACTCCGACGCCACCGCGCAGCCATCGGCTCCGTTGGTGGCCATCCCGACAAGGTGCGCACCGCCCCACCCTTCCTGCCAGACCCAGGCGTTCAGGACGAGCTGTGTGCCGTCGTCAAAGTTGAGGGTGTACTGATTTTCGTTGCACGACCCGGTCACGGGCTGTGCGTCCTCATCGCCGGGGCTCGTCGGCTCCAGCGCGCCGGTGTCGCCTGTATCGAAGCCAATCCCGCCTTTGTCGGTCGCACCTACACCCATGCCCTGGCACTCCGGCGCTCCGGCGCATCCAGGGTCGTCGCAGTCGAAGCTGTAGTCGCCATCATTGTCGACTCGGTCACCGCACGAGCCCGGCTCCAGACCTTCCGCGGGGAGGCCGCAGCCCGCCCCCATCGTGCCAAGCATAGACGCCAGCCACCATCCTCGTATACGGTTTCGAGACCGGCAACCGCCTTTCTTGACCTGCTTCCTGGGAGACCCCGCAGGGCCGATGTGGACCACATCTTTCATCGGTGTACACCCTTTGCACACACAAAGTTTAGCGCTGCACGGGCAAGCGTCCAGCCAAGAGTCCGATTTATCGTATATGTGACATGATTGATACTTTAATGCTCAAGACGACAATCATGTCTCGCTTCTGGCAAGCCCCTGTCACCGCAGCAGCTCGCGCCGGACTGCGATCCAACGGTCCTACCGACACACCATCGTCAACATGCTCCCGCGGACGAGGCGATGCACCCCAAAGCGATGTGTTGTCCACACACCCCCACCACGCCCTTACTCCGGCTCACCGGCGGCCTTCAGCGCGAGGATCCAAGTGTCGATCTGCGCCTTTGCCGCGCGTCGCAGCTGCCCTCGTATTCCCTCGGCTTCGGCGATCAGCGCGGCCGCCTCTGCATCCTCTTCCAGTTCTGCGCGAGCAGCATGCAGCGCTGCATGGACCGCATCCAGAGACAGCAAGGCAGCATTTCCAGCAGAATCTCCACAGTAGTAGCTCTGCCCCCGTACACACTTGCGATGCCGCGACTGGATCGGAACACTCGCAAACTCCTGCGCCAGCTCTTGTGCGGCAGCGGCGTAGCCGTGTCGGTATCCAAGCAGCCAGCCCCCCAAGCGGCGACGCTTCACCAACAGCAGGTAGACCGCGAGACCATCTTGCGTGGCGGCATCAAATTTGTGCTCCAGCGTGAGCCCATCCACTCGACGAAGCGCCCCATGCAGAGTGCACGGAATTAGCTGATACCGCCCCACGGCAAACAAGCCGGCCGCACCTGCGACGCCGCGGAACCAGCAGCGCTCGTCCGCCCCGGCCTGATGCGTCCGGACCTGGGCGAGGGTCATGTCTGTGATGGGCATGCCGAGGTGGGACGTTGCCCAGCGCCCCGGACTGTCGCCTGCGCGCCCACGATTCACAGAATGGTACTCGCCTTCGACCGCGCCAAGGAGGTCGAGGAGCGGCGCCAAAGGGCGGCTGAGCACCTGCATCTGTGCAAAGTCGAGCTCGATGGGCACCGGCGGCACCAGCCATCGGCCAACCCACCACAACATGCTTCCACCCAAGCCCATCGCCAGCACCAGTGTGGGCCATCGCCACCACGAACGCTGCCCCTTCCGGGGCGCTCTTGAAGAACGCTTCCCGCGCTTTTTGCCCGATCGCTTACGACCCACTGCGGCTCCCTGCCCAGCCGGTCGAGCGACGCGTGGGCTTCGGGCGCACTTCGATCCGCCCTCCGGCCAGCCATCGGGGGCCATGCGACGGGACCGGACGGTGCAGCGGGACCTCGGCCAACACGCCGTACCGCAGCCGGCTCGAACCGACCGTGACGACTGTGCGCGTGCTCCCGGTGAGCGGTCGGCCGGGCAGAGCGGTCCACCAGGCTCCGCGCACTTCGGTTGCCCACTCGGCATTCCGGAAGTCGTCAAGAATCCCTTTGGAGCGAACCAGGGGCGCTCGGGGATGCACCGTGACACGCACCCACGGACCCGGCGCGAGGAAGGTCTGCTCCGCCACCAACGCCTGCAGGGTGGGACCGCAGCCCAGATGGACCCGTGAGAAGTCGTGTCCCAGCCCCAGTGACAGCACTGCCACCAGCTCCTCGCCTCGCGGATCGATCCGAAACGCTGCCGCACCGGCAAAAGCATCGTCCCATTCTTCCACGTGCACCACCGCGACATCGGCCGAGCGCCGTCGCGTGGGCGGAACCACTGTCGAAGCCACGTCCATCGCGATGGCTTCCCGCTCCGGCCGACCATCGGGTGGCGACATGGCCAGCGCCATCGTCAGGCCACCAACCCAGAGTGCGCCGAGCCACATCACAACCGCACCTGCACAGCACGGGCCTGCTGCGGGGTGCGGCACAGCCGATCCCGGAGTGAAAGAGACGTGTTCATGCACGGCGAGTATCCCGTCGCATCGGCCATCGTGAGACACCCATGCGCCCAGCACGCTACGCTGCTGACTCGACAGCGGAGGAGATCGGATGCGTCGAATCGCCGAATGGGTCGTGGTGTGCGCAGTCGGCGGCTGGGCCTGCACGTCCGATGAAGAGCTCGGGAAGACAACCGGCGTCGAAGGACAAGACCTCGATGGAGACGGCTTCTCAGCAGACGACGACTGCGACGACACCAACCCCGACATCCGACCCGACGCCATCGAAGCCTGCGATGGCATCGACAACAACTGCAACGCGCTGATTGACGATGCTGACGCCACGCTCGATGTCTCGACCGCGTCTGCATTCTACATCGACGCCGATGGGGACGGCTACGGGATCGCCACCAATACCCAGAGGGCCTGCACCGCTCCAGACGGCTTCTCGGCGCTCAACAGCGACTGTCTCGACAGCGACCCGCTGGTCTCGCCGGAGGGAGTGGAAGTCTGCAACGGTGTCGATGATGACTGCGACGGCCTCGTGGACGATGCCGACGACTCGGTCGACACCACCACGGGCGTGTCCGCCTTCGTGGATGCCGACGGCGACGGGCATGGCAACCCCGACATGCCCGTTCGGGTCTGCACACCCGCCGATGGTGTGGTTCTCTCCGACGATGACTGCGACGACACCACCGCCGAGCGGGCCCCCGACCTTGCAGAAATCTGCGGCGATGGCATCGACAACGACTGCAGCGGCGACGGCGAAGGCTGCGGTACCCACATTCGAGGGAGCACCGCCGACGCCCACGCCACGATCACATCCGGGACCCAGATCGGCCTCGGGCTCGCAGTCCGGCTGCTTGTGCACGACCAGAACCTCGACGGAAACGATGACTTGGTGGTGTTTGCCAACGGGCTGTTCGATCCGGAGCTCGGAGTCCAGACCAGCCGTCGCTACGTGGCCCACGGTCCCATCACACCAGGCACCACCGACATCGACGATCACCTCGAAGACCCGCAGCGCTGGATCGACGACGACCTTGCGAATGCACTCGAGCTGGCCAACGTGGGTGATTTGGATGGGGACGGGTGGGATGATCTTGTCTACTCAAGCGGAGAAAGCCTCACCTTCGAGAGTGGTGGCACCGCAGACCGGGTCGACCTGGACATCAGCTGGCTCCACACCATTCATCCGGTGGGGGATCTCGACGGTGACGGAAAGGCCGAGCTGCTCGTGGGCGACCAGCGGTTTCTGATCGATGGCCATGGACAAGGAGCGCTGGCCTTGATTCAGGGTTCCGCCACAGTCTTCGCCGACCTCGCCGAGACCGAGACGCTCACCACAGGCCACACTCTGGTGGTGGGCACGGCCTACGGAGCGGGCTGGTCCACCCAGCAAGTCTCGTCGCCCAGCTCCGTGGCCTCTCTCGACTGGGACGCCGACGGCCTTCGTGATCTCGCTGTCGGTGCTTGGGGGACCGGCCCCGACACCACCAGTGCGATCCGACTCGTGCGAGATGCAGCCTCGTTGCCGATCGAGCAGCTCACCTACGATCAGCTCAGCGATGAGTACTGGTTGGGACTCGACGCGTACAATTTCATCAATCAGGAGCTGGTCACCGGCGACCTGAACCATGATGGATATGACGATCTCATCGCCACCGAGACCGTTGTGGGTGGAACGATCTATGTGATGTTCGGCGGGATCGCCTCGGTCGTATCGGGCACCGCCTGGGACCGCCGTGATGTGCTCATCACCGGCTCGGAAGCAGGTGGAGAGGGACAGATTGGGCGAAAAGTCGCAGTGGCCGATCTCGACGAGGATGGCGATTTGGACCTGATCGCTACCGACCCGATCGCTCCTCCTTCCTCGGCCGATGCGATCGTGGGCTTCCTGAACCTCGACACCACCGCGACGATGGGTCACGAGGACGCAGACGTGCGGATCGACAGCGCAGCGCCATCGGGTCAGTGCTCGTCCGTTCGACCGATTTGGCGCGATCTCTCGGGAGACGACGCGCCCGACCTCCTGCTCGGCTGCGCCGCAGAGCCCACCGGCGGCCAGGCCCACATCTTTTTCGGCAACGACCACTGAGCGAAGAGCGGCAACCCACTCCAGGCACGATCGGGTACCCGATCGTACAACCGATCGTACAATCGATCGGGTATCGACAAGCTCGCGATCACCCCGATCATCACAGTCCCATGCGATCTCACGGACAGAGCGCTGCCGTTCGATCTGCACGACCAGGGGCATGCAACATCGCAAGGCGGTTGCTGGGCGTCGCCTCTGCAGCGGCACGAAAGGCGGCATGCGGCAGGAGCTGCATTCTGGATTATGTCTGCGACTCGAGGTGCCTCATGTTGGTGAAGTGGATCGTCGCAACCGTGCCATCCAACCAAAGACAAGCCTTTGCGGGCTCCCAGCAAGCGTGGGCACCCCTGGCCCACTGCGAGGGGTTTCTGGGCCAGGTGGGAGGCTGGGATCAAAATGGACGGGGGTGTCTTCTCGGCTTGTGGCGGGACGACCGCACCTACAACCGATTCATGACCCTGATCCACGATGCCATCCTCGCCGACAGCGAGGGGCCCCCGCCGTTTTCCCGACTCGACATCACCACCTCCGCCAGCATCCTCCGCCTACCCGGTGCCGCTCCCGACGCCGCGACTGCACTCTTTGATGCGCGCTGGATGCGCGTGCAGGACTGCACGATCGCGCCAGACCAGACCACCACATTTGTGGCCCAAGTCCTGCGCAGTCGGCCCGCCCGACTCGCCGCTGTCCAAGCATTTTGTGCCGGCACGGTGAGTGCCGGTGAGCACCATCGCTTCTTCAATACCACCTTGTGGTCGGCGGCGGATGCCCCGGCGGGCCCCCTTCCCACCATCCGCTCCAGCCAAGCGCCCAACGCCCAAGTCACCGAGCTTATAGAGTATCGCGTTGCCCTCGAGCCCTCTTGGCGCATCCTCCCTCCTCCGGAACGAGCCACCGCACTGAAGTAGGCTCCCGGCCGCAGCCTCGACACCAACCGGTGATCGGAGAGGCCACGAACGGCAGGGTGCTCTTGCCAAAGGCTCCGCTCGTCACAGCGCCGTGTGGGCCCACCAAGAATGACCCTCCCCCAAGCGGCCATCCAAGCCAACCTCGCGAGCCCCACACTCCGCGAGCGCCCGCCGCGGGCCCGCTATGGTTCGACGGGAATGCAGTCCAAATGGCCAGAGTCGAGCTCTTCCGCACAAAATGGCGTCTGTAGGAACGGACGGGCATTGGCCTCGACATCGGTGAGGGCCTCGAGAAAAGCCACAAGCTGTGCATGCTCGGTTGCCGAGAGAGAAAAACCGGTGATTCGCGGATCTTTCCACGGACTGTCGCGGCCATCTCCCGGCCACGGCCCCCCCACGAGAAGCCTTCCGCCACGGGCATAGTCGTCTACGATGTCTGCCAGGGCGCCATACGAACCGTCGTGTCCCCATGGTCCGGTCTCGGCCACTCCCCGCAAGCTCGGTACGCGAAACCGTCCCATGTCTTCCTGATCGCCCGTGAGCGCATGCAAGCCGGTCTCGTTGGGAGGCAGTCCACCCGCTCCGTCGATGTTGTAGAGCCCAGTGTTGAGGTACTCCGGCCGGTCGGAAGTGGGCGTTCCATCGGCGGTGGCCGGTCGGTCGAAGAACAGTCCTCCATGGCATCCGCCACAGCCAGTCCGCTCACTGTAGAAGAGCTCCATGCCAGCCTTCTGGTCAGCCGACATCGCTTCATGCTCACCCAACAGGTACCGATCATAGGGCGTGTTTCCCGCCACGATCAACAGCTCGTAGGCAGCCAGCGCATCCTCCACATGAGTCATCGTGATCGGGCTCGGATCGTCGGGCCATGCGGCTGCGAAGGCCGGTGGGTACACGTCGATCCCCGCGAGCTTGTCTGGCAAGGTGCTCGGATCGGTGCCCATTTCCACAGGATGCCGCCCAAACAGCGGGACCTGCATCTGCTCCACCGGATCTTCAAGCGATGGGTCTACCCAAGTGAGCGGCCCCCTCCAGGCCAGGTTCAAGAGCGAAAGTGTGTTGCGTGTATGGGCGTCTCCGAGCGCACCCACCGCCACCACAAAGCCATCGGTGTAGCCCTTCTTCCCTTCATGGCAGATCCCGCACGAGCGAGCATCATCTACGGAGAGCCGAAAATCGTGGAACAACAAGCGACCCAGATCAGCCTTCGCCTGGGAAGGAACCGGATGCGGAAACGGCGGGAAGTGAGCCGGCAGCGCCAGGGCATATGGCTCGAGCAGCGTTTCTGAAGGGTTGGACGTCACTGATTCCCGGCATCCGCCCGCCACAAGAAGCAGGCAGGCCCCAAAGCGACCCACGCTTCGGGAGCGCATCATTCCTTGACGAGCGCAAACCAGACTTCACTCGGAGCGCCCTCTACCACCCGTACCTGGTACGCGCCCCACTCGTGGAAGGCCCATCGCTGGTCGGTGATGGCAGCATCGGGACACGAGCCGTTTGCGGTCTGCTCAGAAAACGATTCCCCACCCTGAACCTCGATCACCACGCCCTGCTGCGTGGAGAGGTGCACGATGGTCATCCAATCGGGCACTTCGATGGTGAACCAACCATCTCCCGTGGCCGGCATTCCGAGCAACCAGGCGGTCTCTTCATCCGGAAGGATGACAGCGGTGTTGGCCTCCCGCTGCGACGCACCCATCGCAAGCGCGGTCGGCTCCTGCGCCCACAGGTCACAGACCGCTGCAGTGAACTCATCCACCACGCCTTCGCCTTCGCCTTCGCCTTCGCCTTCGCCTTCGCCT
>CAJWOS010000327.1 GCA_913044235.1 uncultured Pseudomonadota bacterium | reverse complement strand
GTCCACCATGGCCATGGCCATGGTCGTCCTCGGCAGGGGCCAAATCGTCTTCGTGATCGTCGTGATGGCCATGGTCTTCATGGTCTTCAACAATCACGCCCGTGAAGCCGGCCACCTGGTACACAAACAAGCCACCGCCTGCGAGACAGAGGAGCGTGTTCGCCACCCGATCGAACTGCGCGAACGACTTCGCCGACCGCCAAAAGCCAAAGAAACCGAGCATCAGGGTGAGTGCGGCAACCTGACCGAGCTCAACGCCGACGTTGAACGCAAGGATGCGACCGACGAGTCCCTCGCTGCCAAGCGGCAGCTCTTGCAGCCGCGTGGACAGGCCGAAGCCGTGAATGAGTCCGAACACGAACACCATCACAAGCAGATCAGGCCCTTTCCGCTTCAGGAACCGCTCGAACCCGTCGAGATTTTCGAAGCCCTTGTAGACCACGCTCAAGGCAATCACTGCGTCGATCAACCACGCGTTGGCACTGATGCCGAGCAGAGTGGCGCTGAGCAGCGTGATGCAGTGCCCCAACGTGAAGGCCGTGATGAAGCGCACAATGTCCCGCACGCTCGTGAGAAAGAAGATCACGCCAAACAAGAACAGCAGGTGGTCGTAGCCGGTGATCATGTGCTCGGCGCCCAGCCACACATAGTCGAGCAAGCTGCCACTCGACATCGCGGCACGCGACGACTCAGAGATTCCATGGCCGCGGGCTGGAGACGACATCGCCACCCAACCACAGGCCATGAAGGCCCACAACAGCACCTGGGTTCGATACGGGCGAGCTGTGCTAAACATCGATCCTCCGGACCAAGACTGCCCCCCGCCTACCTCGACTCGGCGCGACTGGTCAAGGGTTTCACAATCGGTTCTGCGAGGGAGCCGCGCATGCGGTACCCAGGCGACCCTTGATCTGGAGCCGGCGTGACCGAGCCTGATGGAATCGAGCGGTCCCGCGCCCCCGGCACCACTGCTCGAGACGCTCGGTCTGAAGGCCGCTCGGGACCTGGAACGGCACCTCCCCCACGGCTCCACGAGACTCGACCTGCAAGTAAGCCGGTGACGGTGTGCGGTCTGCCGCCAGACGGGCACGATCTTTGCATCACCCGTGAGTATCCTGGAGGTTCCACATGCACACGGCTCTTTCCTCGCGTTCCCAGTCTGCACTCGCCAAGGGGCTGCCCTACACCGGCTGGCTTGTTGCGAGCATGACCTGTCTGTTCGGCCTGTGGTTTGCCCCCTCAACGACTTGCTACTCCCCCTGGCCCATCTGGACGACTCCTGTGGCCATCGCAGGGGGGTCGCTGGGCGTCGGGATGTGCTGGACCATGGCAGCGGCGCTCATCCACACGCGCGGTGGGCTTCGGGCCATGCAGGCGGTCGCCCATCCACCCGCACGCATGCAGTCCGTGCTCTCCGCGCGCCGGATCGCGACGCAAGCGGTGGTCCTCGCGTTGACCGTCGGCCTGGTAGACCTCGCCCACCAGTCCTTCCTGTTCACCATGATCTGGGAGCAGAACGGGTGGCTCACCACGGTGATCGCAGCTGCAGAAGTTCTCTGGCGGGACCTCGGCTTCGACCTGTTCGTGTCTGTGGGAATCGTCTTCGCGTTCACTGTGATTCGCGCCAAGACCCGTGACATCCTGAACCTTCGGCGGCCGCTCGGCTGACAGAGAGTCGACAGGAACAGCGATCCCCAACAACGAGAAAACCCGCCTTTGCAGGCGGGTCTTTCGATACGAGTCGGGGTGAGAGGATTCGAACCTCCGGCCTTCTGCTCCCGAAGCAGACGCGCTACCAGGCTGCGCTACACCCCGAAGTCCGGTAGGCACGCATGGCTTTCACCAGTGCCGCCTCCGAGCCCCGCCGGCTTATGGCTTCTCCAGGTTCCAGTCAAGACCAAAGCCATCCTGCAGACACGCCCACAGAACACCAAGTACACGTGGCGTGTTCAAGAGGCTTCAACGGCCAGCTGGGAGAACACCTCGCCCGGTACGATTCGAGCGCCGTTTACAAGCTCACGACCTGCTCGCCGAGGCTTACCGGCCAGCTGGCCGGTCAACACTTCCAGTGACCCACGGCCGCACGCCACCACAAGTCGCTTGCCCGCTTCGATAATGGTGCCCGGCTCTCCATGCGTGCCGTCGTCGTGGACAACCCGAGTGCGATGGATGCGCACAGTCTGTCCTCGGAACCGAGCCTGGCCACAGGGCCACGGATTGACCCCCCGCACCCGGTTGTGAACCTCCCGCGCAGGCCGTGAGAAATCAAGCGCACCGTCGGCTTTCGTGAGCAGCGGCGCGAGGGTGTGGCGTTCATGGTCCTGCTCGCGTGCCTGCAGCGTGTCGAGCTGCGCCAGGGTGTGAACCAAAGTCTCCGCCCCCAGAGCGGCGAGGCGACTCCAGAGCTCCGGACCGGTTTCATCGGGGTCGATGGGCGTGGATCGCCGAAGCAACACATCGCCCGTGTCGAGTCCCACATCCATCTGCATGGTGCAGATCCCCGTCTCGGCTTCTCCCTCGATCAATGCCCACTGGATCGGCGCTGCGCCTCGGTACTTGGGGAGCAGGCTGGCATGCACATTGATGCATCCACGCTTCGGAGCCTGGAGCAACCGGTCGATCAGGATCCGGCCATACGCCACCACCACGGCCACATCGGCATCCATCTCCGTGGTGAACCACTCCACGAACGGACCACTCCGCACCGCCTTGGGCTGCCAGGTGCGCAGCCCCAGCTCGCGTGCTCGCACGATTGTGGGCGGACTCTGCAGCTTTTTGCCGCGACCTTTTTTTCGGTCAGGCTGAGCCACCACGCACACCACTTCGTGACCGGCGCTGACCACCGCGTCGAGTGTGGCAACGGCAAAGTCGGGGGTGCCCATGAACACAACACGCATCGAGTGCTCCACTGGTGGTGACGCAGCGCACGGACAACCAACCTGTCGCCCGCACCCTCAACCGGTGCTCACCGCCGACGCGGCTTGCCCTTGGCGGCGTTCATCTCTTTCTTCTTCTGTCGTTGCATGTAGCGGTTCCGCTTGAACCGCGACGAGCGCTCAAGGAGCGTGATGCCCTTGAGATGGTCCATCTCATGTTGAATGACCACTGCGGGGAAGTCGGTGTAGGTGTTCTCGAACACCGTGCCTTCTGCATCTTGAAAGCGCACCACGATTTCCCGGGCCCGTCGGATGTCTTGCGAATAATCCGGCACCGACAGACACGCTTCAGACCAGGTGATGGTCTCTTTGCTGCGCGAGACGATCACTGGATTGGCCATGTAGACCAACTGATCGCCCTTGTTGTCGTCGCCGTCTTCGCCCTCGAACCCGGGATCTGCCACGAGTATTTGGCGTGGATCATTGACTTGCGGTGCCGCCAGCCCCACGCCCGGAGCCGCATACATCGTCTCGGCCATGTCCTCGAAGTGCTTCGCGAGATCCGGACCGAACTCATCGTCACGCACTTCGCGCGCCTTCTTCTTCAGGACCGGGTGCGGTGCCGCAAGGATTGGAAGGAGGGCCATGGGAGCTCCAGCAACAGAAAGGCCAGCCGGGATTCCTGGTACCCCGGTGAACGCTGCAAGCTATCGGAGTCAGCGCGGAACGTCTTGCCGAAAGTCCCTCTCAGCGGCTCCCGTGGTGTCATCCAGCGCCGCGACCGCCGATGGCTTGCCGCCGTGAATAGGCGATGTGGGTGGGTTCGTCGTCGGACAGATCCGTCTCGGCATGCTGCCAAAGAGGATGGCTGGGCCCATCGAGCGACGAGCCATCCCCTACCCAGGTGAGGCCAGACTCGATCCCACGCCGCTCCTCGGCATCGGCTGGCAGTACCAATGCAGGCCCCAGCGGATCGCTAAAGTCGATGCGACCGCCGAGTCCGGCCGCACGAGGAGACAGTTCTCGGATGGCGGCGACAATCAACGGAGCATCGGTCTCCGCGATGCGAAAGACCACTCGAGGACTCCCCGATGGGAGGCTCTCCACCCGCACGAAGATGGCCTCCCGACAGGCCACAACGGAACGTCGCACCACCGCCTGCACCAAAGACGTGATCTCGTCACGAGGCCCCCGCATGGGCAATACGGCCACGGCGTAGCTCCGACGAACGGTGCGCACAGCCTGTAGTCCATCGAGCTCGCGATCGACGAGGCCCACCAGATCCACCATTTCTTCACTCGGGGCATCACGACTGTCGGAGACAATCTCTTCCACCAGTCGATTCAATGCGCGATGGAGCACCTCAGCCGACGCAGCAGCCGCTTTGAGGTCCTCGCTGATCACCCGACGAGACGCACGCTCCTCGACCGACAACTGCGCCAGCTCAAGCGAGGCCATCAGGTTCGACAGGGGCGTCCGCAGGTGGTGGCTCCGCGAGCGAAAAGCCCGCATCCGTGCCTCACGCGCTGCCGCAGCCTCCCCTCGGGCCGAGTCGAGACTCTGGGCCAGACGCTGTGCTTCTCGGCGCGCCTGAATCCGCTCGGAGGAGTCCTGAATGATGATCTGTCGCTGGCCCCCTTGCTCGATGGCCCACAGGCGAAACGCCCTGCGAGTGCGCATGCCTGGGGTAAACATCTCGACTGAGATGGGTCCACCTCCAAGCTGAGGCACGCGATCCCGCTCCACGATCTGGGCCCACCACGCCGAGGGGGAAGACCACTCGGCGGTCATCTCCACCAGATTCCGACTCGCACTCGACAGCACAGTCGACGTGTCGTCGACCACGCCGACCCCCAGAGACACTTCTTCGGCCAGCGAAAACAACGCTCCACGAGCTGTTCGTTCGGTCTCGGTCGGCGCGTCAGGGGCCACCAGTGCAACCGCTCCTGGAGGCGACACGCGCAGTCCGACCCATAACGAAAGCTCCGAGGCCATTCCGCCGAGGACAAAGACCCCTGCCCACGCGCCGAGCAGAATGGGATCCAGCCTCGGCGGGAGAAGTCCGAGTGCAACCGTACCGACCGCCAGGGTGCCGCACAGCAACAGCCCAAACCCTTTCCTCGGCAGCAGCCAGCACCCCAGACCACCCACATAAACCGCGCCTACGAGCAGCTCGACGAACAGGTGCATCGGCAACTCGACCGCGACCCCTACCCCCACGTGATGCGCAGCCAGCAGCGATACCGCAAGCATGCGTCGCCAGCCCGCGGAGAGCGACACCGGCGCCCACACCAGGAGGAGCGTGACCGCCGCGACAGCGGCCCGCGCAGCAACGGCCGACGGAAGCAGAGACACCCCAAACAGCCACGAGACCAACGGCGCAAGCATCAAGCCGACGGCCATGCAGGAGACCAACAGGGCTCCCACGCGATCGGACGGTTGTGATGATGGGCCGGGTACGGTCACAGGACAGGTAGTTCCGAAAGGAAAGGGAAGCAGGCTTGCCGAAGGAAACGCATCGGCTGGGCGCAGCCATGCGCTCACTGATCGATGGCGAACGGCGCGATCTTGAGATTTTCTGCGTTGAAGTTGCACGATACGCCGCTCATGATCGGCCCATCCCATTCGGCATCCCTTCCTGCCTGGGCTATCTCTTTCCCTTCTGATCCAGCAATCGACCCTGACCCATCGTTTCGGAGGTCCCTCATGGCATTCGGCCGCATCCCCCGATTCAGTCCCAGCTTTTCTCCTGTCGAAGCCGCCATCAGTCTGCGCTGGCTCGCACAGGGCACACTCGACGGCGCAGCCGACACGGCCAAGGTCACCGAATGGGAGCGCTCCTTCGCCGACTACATCGGCGCCCGGAATGCGGTCATGGTGCCGTCGGCGCGGTTCGGCTTCTACCTGTTGCTGAAGGCGCTCGGCGTGGGCGAAGGCGACGAAGTCATCGTCCCCGGCCTCACCTACTTCGCAATCCCCGCGATGGTACCCCTGCTGGGGGCAAAGCCCGTCTTCGCCGACGTCGGGCTTCGGTCTCACGTGCTCGACCCCGAAGCCTTCCGTGCAGCCATCACACCGCGCACGAAAGCCGTCGTGCCCACTCACCTCTTCGGTACACCGTGCGACATGGAGGCCATCCGCACCATCGCACGAGAGCACAACATTGAAGTCATCGAAGACTGCGCCCAGAGCACCGGTGCCCGGAGCCGAGGACAGCGCGTGGGACACCTTGGCGACCACGCGTACTACACCTTCGGACTCACCAAAAACATCACCACGCTCTCTGGCGCGATGGTCACCACCGACAACGACCAAGTGGCCCAGCGGCTTCGCACCGAGCTTCGCAACGCGGGACCCACAAGTCGCCGAAAGCTCGCCAAAGAAGCGGTCACAGGCCTCGCCATGTGGGCCGCCACTCACCCTGGTCTGTACTGGGCCACCGTGCATCCAGCAGTGGTGCTCGGCAACAAGATGGGCGAGGACCCGATTCACGACCGCTTTGGAGAAGCAGAGCGGCGCTACGATGAAGTGCCCGAGTACTATTACTCCGCAGGGCGGGCTCGAGCCGTCCAGGCTGCCGTAGGCCTACACCAGTTGAGTCGAATCGACGATCTCAACGGGGCCCGAATCCGCAACGGTCGGCACCTCGATGGCGCGCTCGCGCACGTGCCGGGCCTCACCACCCCCGAGTATCCCCCAGGCTCGGAGCCCATCTACATGAGCTTCGTGGTGCATCACCCCCAGCGCGACCAGCTCATGGCTGAGCTTCGCGCACGGGGCGTAGATACTACAGTTGGATACATGAGCGCCTTTGGGCGACATCCGCTGTTCGAGGAGTATGCTGCGGAGTGCCCCAACGCACAGCGTGCCTTCAACGAGCTACTGCACCTTCCCGTACATCCAAACCTCAGCGAATCCGACCGTGATCACCTCGTCGAATCGGTTCGCGCGGCGTGCTTGTCTCTGGCTTGACGGAAGGAAGCACCGGACATTTGCCAAACAGGCGCTACAATGGGATGTGTGACTGCGCTACCCAGCCGGTCAGCGCCCTCGGTCCAGGATCGTGTCATGGTTCGCTTCACCGCCCGCAACTACGCCCGCATCGCCCAGGCGGCCCTGACGCGCACCGTTCCTGTGTATGCCCACTTCGGCATCACCCATCGCTGCAACCTCACCTGCAAGATGTGCGGCATCTGGCGGTACGGCAACGAGAAAGAGGAGCTGTCGGTCCCACAGCTGCAGGAAGTCGCGGCTCGGATGGCCCGCATCGGCGTGGTCCAGGTGTCCATTGGCGGCGGTGAGCCCTTTGCTGTGCAGCACCTCGAAGACGCCGCCGAGGCGTTCATATCGAACGGCCTCAACCTGCGAATCCTCACCAACGGCATCGGCGAAGGGAACGGTAGAAACGTGGTGCAAGGGAAGCGGTACCTGGACCGGATCGACCGCTGCATCGACCTGGGGGTGAAGAACTTCAGCATCTCCCTCGACAGCCTCTACCCCGCACGCTTCGACTACATCTGCGAGGTCGAGGGCGCATGGAACGACGCGGTCAAGACCATGACGCACATCGGACAGCGCCTCCACGGCGTACCGGGCTCCCTGCCCACCATCAACTGCGTGGTGAGCAACCTCAACCTCGAAGAGCTCCCCGACATGGTGCGGTTTGCTCGTGAGATCGGCTTCGCCATCAGCTTCCTCCCCGTCGAGCTGCTCGCCCAGAGCACGGATGGCGTACAGAACTGGGAGGGTCGCTTCATTCGCTACCGGCCCGAGATGGGCGTGTACCACGCCGATACCCCCGACGAGGTGAAGGCTCGCGTGGACCACGCATACGCGCAGTTGATCCGCATGAAGGCCGAGGGCTGGCCAATCCTCAACTCCACACCATACCTGGAGGCCAGCCGACAGTACCTGAACACAGGACGCTTCCCAGCCGAAGGCTGCGACGCGGGCCGCCTCTACTTCAGCGTCGCGCCCAACGGTCAGTTCACCATCTGCCACCGCACCGTGCATCAGCACAAGAGCTTCCTCGACCCTGATTTCGAGGAGTACTTCGCATCTGTCGAATACGAGCGGAAGCGGCTTCAGGAGGTCGGCACGTGTGAGGGCTGCATGCGCGCTTGCTGGATCGACACCAGCAGCATGTTCCGTACGATGCGCGGCTTCTTTGAGACGACACGACTCACGCTCACCCCGCGCCGGCACACCCCAGTCGACTTCAACGAAGCCCGCAACTGGGCCCGCCACGACGACGCGCCGATTGTTCCAG
>CAJWOS010000326.1 GCA_913044235.1 uncultured Pseudomonadota bacterium | reverse complement strand
GTCGGTCAGACGGAGACTCGTTTGCGGCAGTAGGGGCCCACGCGGGCGCGAAAGTCGTCCGACCATGGGGTGGGCTGCTTCGCCTGCGGGTCGATCTTGACCAGGGTGCGTGTGCCGTGGGCAAACGGTCGGTCTTCATCCATCGGTAGGATGGAGAATCCGATGGTGAGACTCGTCCGTCCCAGTCGGTCGACCCAGATACGACAGCGCACCCGACCCGTCCCGCGCACGGGACGCTCGTAGGAGATGTCTTGCGCCCGGACCAAGTGGTGCTGGTCAGGGTTGTCTGCATCGTCGGCGATGGTTCCCCAGCCAAGGTGATGCCAGAACGACCCGATGGTGCGCTCCATCAACAACAGATACCGGGCGTTGTGCAGAATGCGGAAGGCGTCGAGGTCGTCGAAGTAGACGCCGTGCGAGATTTCATGGAAGCGCATGGTCGGTCGTTTTCCCCGCCGGAGCCGTATCCCATCGCGGGCCGGGTGCTCCGTCCGAGCTCGGCTCGATGCCGGCCGCCTCGATGGCATGGAGGAGGTCGAGGAGCTGTCTTGTCTCGGCGACATCATGAACACGAAACGCACGGGCACCGCGGTGGTAAGCGGCAGCCACGGCGGCGAGCGAGCCCGGCAGCCGGTCGGCCGCATTGGGCTGGCCGAGTGTGTGCCCGATGAAGCTCTTTCGGGAGGCCCCCACGTAGATCGGAAATCCGGTCTCCACAAGCAGGTGCAGGTGCTTGAGCAGGGCGAGGCTCTGGCGGGCGGTCTTGGCAAAGCCAATTCCAGGGTCGAGCCAGACTTCGCTCGAGCGTGCGCGCTGGGCCGCAGTGAGTAGATCGCTGCGGATGTCGCCGACCAGGTCTTTGTAGTCGGTACATGCACCCATCGTGGCTGGGGTGCCTCGCATGTGCATCACGACGGTTGCCTGTGCATCAGCCGTGACTGCGGGCATTTCGGGGTCGCGCAGGCCCGTGACATCATTGATGATCTGGGCGCCGGCAGCCAAGGCGCGCGCGGCGACTGCAGCCTTCGAGGTGTCGATGCAGACGGTCGCTTCCTGGGCAAGCGCCCGAATCACGGGCAGCACGCGTCGGCATTCCTCGTCTGCGTCCACGGCCGCGGCACCGGGACGAGTGGACTCGCCGCCCACGTCGATCCAGTCGGCGCCCAGGGCCAGCATGGCCCGCGCATCCGCGAGTTGCCGCTCGAGGGAGGGACGCACGCCTCCGTCGAAGAAGGAGTCGGGCGTGCAGTTGAGCACCCCCACAACCAGGGGACGGTGAGATGAGGGGCGCATCAGGCGGACTGGGGAACCGGGTACACGGGGTTCAGGCCCTGTACGATTTCCTCGAACTGTACCCCTTCTACGGTTTCTTCGGACAGCAGTATCTGTGCGAGCTTTTCGAGGATGTGGGTGTTCTGGTTGAGGATAGAACGAGCGACGGCGTCGGCCTCAGACAACAGACGCTTGACTTCTGTGTCGACCATACGCGCGGTGGACTCGCTGACGGAGCTTGTGCGCCCGAAGTCTCTTCCCATGAACACATCGGTCTGTTCCGAAATGCTCATGGGGCCGATGGTTTCGCTCATCCCGTACTGGGTGACCATGGCGCGAGCAATCCGAGTGGCCTGTTGCAGGTCGTTTGAGGCCCCAGTGCTGATTTCGTTGAAGGTCAGAGCCTCGGCCGCACGGCCACCCATGAACACGGCAAGCTTGGTGGTGAGCTCCTCGGAAGTGGCGCCGAGCTTGTCTTCGTCGGGCAGCATCTGCGTGACCCCGAGTGCTCGCCCACGGGGAACAATGGTGACCTTATGGACGGTGTCTGAATGCGGCAACAAGCGCGCCACGATGGCGTGACCGGCCTCGTGGTAGGCCGTACGACGCCGCTCTCTTTCGGGAACCACGAGACTGCGTCGCTCGACCCCCATCGACACTTTGTCTTTCGCTCGATCGAGGTCGGACATCGACACGGAATCTTTGTCTTGGCGGGCAGCAAGCAGCGCAGCTTCGTTGACGAGGTTCTCCAGGTCTGCGCCCGAGAAGCCGGGCGTACCTTTGGCAATCACAAGCAGATCGACATCATCGCTGAGCGGAGTTTTTCGAGTGTGGACGGCCAGAATGCCTTCTCGGCCTTTGACGTCGGGGTTCGACACCACCACACGACGGTCAAACCGACCGGGGCGAAGGAGAGCCGGGTCGAGCACATCGGGTCGGTTGGTGGCGGCCATCAAGATCACGCCTTCGTTGCTCTCGAAGCCATCCATCTCGACCAGCAGCTGGTTCAGGGTCTGTTCGCGCTCGTCGTGACCTCCACCCATGCCTGCGCCTCGGTGCCGACCGACAGCGTCGATCTCATCGACGAAGATGATGCACGGCGCCTGCTTTTTGCCTTGCTCGAACAAGTCCCGCACCCGGCTTGCGCCCACACCCACAAACATCTCCACGAAGTCGGAGCCGGAGATGCTGAAGAATGCCACGCCCGCTTCGCCTGCCACTGCGCGTGCGAGGAGGGTCTTGCCCGTGCCTGGGGAGCCCATGAGGAGGACTCCCTTGGGGATGCGCCCACCCAGGCGGGTGAATCGGCGCGGCTCACGGAGGAAGTGAATGACCTCTTCGAGCTCCGCCTTTGCTTCGTCGTTGCCGGCAACATCGTCGAACGTGACTTTCCGACCGGCCTCGTTGAGCAGGCGAGCACGCGACTTGCCGAAGCTCATCGCCCGACCACCGCTGGATTGGAGCTGGCGCATGAACAAAACAAACAGGACCACGATGAGCACCACGGGCACTCCCGTGGTGATGATGGTGTCGATTCCGATGGGCGGAGCCGGCACAAAGGTGTGCTCCACTTCATGCTCGTTGAGGAGCTCGAGGAACCAGTCGCTGTCGGTGGGTCCCACGGTCTTGAAGCGGTCCTTGTTGGCGAACTCGCCCGTGATTTCATTTCCCTGGATCTCGACGGTGGTAACGGTGCGGTCCTTGATTCCTTCGACCAGCTTCGAGAACGAAGTGTTTTCCGCACGCCCCGCACCGGTTCCGCTGACCATGGTGAAGGCGAGCATGAGAACCAGAACCAGGAATACCCAGAGGAACAGGCCACGGCTGTAGCTCTTCATTTCGAGGCCCTTGGCATGGATGGATGCTCGACGCATCGAAAGTGAGTTCGATGCGGGTCCTTAGCCGAGTGCAAACGTCGGGTCGACCTGCGCAGGCGGGATGTTCGGCGGTTACGGAGGCAACCCTCGGCCGGACCGGGGTGGACAACGGGTTGGCAGCGAACCTGGAGGTTCGAGTGGCGAAGCGAGAAGCGACACATGGACAGGGCCGCGTCATCGCGATGGCCGGAGGCGGAACCGGCGGACATGTCTACCCGGCGCTGGCCATGGCAGACGCGCTGGGCGCGCGAGCGCATCAGGTGGTGTATCTCGGCGATGTGAATCGCCTCGAGGGCCGCGTGGTGCCGGCTCGGGGCATGCCATTTCATGCGGTCCCTGCCTTGCAGTATCCGCGGTCTGGGCTGGTCGCGAAGGCACGATTCGCCCTCGGGTTGTTGTCGTCCGTCTGGTCGAGCAGGCGCCTTTTGCAGCGACTGAAGGTAGACATGGTGGTGGGCGTGGGTGGGTACATCTCGGCTCCGCCAGTGCTGGCCGCCTGGACGCTCGGGATTCCGAGCGCGATCCACGAGGCAAACGTCACGCCGGGAATGGCGAATCGACTCTGTGCGCGCGTGGCCAACCACATCCTGCTCACCTACGAAGCCACATCAAGCCGCCTCCCCGGATCTGCGCCCCGCACGGTCGTGGGATGTCCGGTGCGACCAGCGGTGCTCGAGGGAAACGCCGACGCAGCCCGCGAGCGGTATGGACTCCGCGCAGGTCAGCCCGTGGTTCTCGTAGTGGGCGGCTCGCTAGGCGCGAAGGCCATCAACGATCTGGGGCTCGCATTGGCCCGGCTGCCTGACCGGGCGTTTCAGGTCCTGCATGTGACGGGTCCAAAGTATCTCGAGGCGGTCGCGCAGGAGCTGGGGCCGCCTCCGAAGGGCGTGGTGCTTGTGGGGTACGAAGACAAGATGCAGGACAGCCTCGCGGCAGCCGATCTCGTTGTGGCCCGCGCAGGTTCGTCTACCCTTGCGGAGCTCACCGTCGTTGGGTTGCCTTCCGTGCTCGTCCCTTCGCCCAATGTCACGGACAACCACCAGGAAGGAAATGCGCGCGGCCTGGAGAAGGTCGGCGCGGCGATGGTCGTGGTGGAGCGCGACTTGGACCTGGATGCGGCTGCGCGTTCCGTTGCTGCGCTTGCATCCGATCGCCCGCGCCTCGAAGCCATGGGCACCGCGGCGCGCACACTTGGCCGACCCGGCACCGCCGAGCAAGTCGCCGATGTGGTGGAGTCTGTGCTGTAGCCACCGATGCACACTGTCCCAGCAGAGTGGGGACTATCGCTCGAAGGCGAACGTGGCTGTTCGCGGGGCGGATGGACCCCCTGCGTAGGGAGACGCCGACCGACGGGGAGCCCCAGCGACGGGCCGCACATCTGCAGTGCGTGAGGAAGACGTCGCTCGAGCCATTCCGGGAGGCTGGGCTTCAGGGAGCGCAGCGCGGATCGGATCCGACGCCGGGTCGGGCCGAGTCGCTGCACGGTCGGACGTGCTCGAGTCGTGGACCACACCGGAGCGGATGTCGCTGGTTGCGGTCTGGGTCGGTTGGGGGCGGCGTTTGTTGGGCACCCCATCCGAGAGGGCTGGGCTGGTTGCAGGCTCCGCTGCGGAGGCCACGGTCAGTGCGTCGGCGTGGGCTGCGACCTCGCCTCGATCCCCGGTCTTCGCCAATGCACCGATGATGCCAATTACCGCTGCTCCGACGCCCACCGATCCGACCGTCGCTCGCGGACGGGACCAGGAGCGCTGCGGTGCCTGGACCGGAGGGGACAGGGGCGCTCGGGGAACGGGCCGGATGACCGCTCCACCGCTCGCCATGACCGCGAGAACATCGTTCATGGTCTGGGGTCGGGCGTGTGGAGATCGGTCCACCATTCACAAGAGAAGGGCGTGCCAATAAGGTATCAAGCCGAGTCCATTTGAAGCCTCGGCTGCCGGGCCTGCGCGGAGCTGGGCCCAGCTGGTCCGAGCGACGGTGCTCGGATCGACGCCGGTGAGCAACGCCCACAAGAGCATTCCGAGCTCGAAGATGTCGGTGCGCGCATCGGCTCCGCGGCCGTGCAGGATTTCTGGGGCCGCGCTGGACTGCCATGGTCCGATATCCACGGCGGGAACCTCGACGAGGAGAGCCCGCCGTCTGCCCCACGTGGAGCAGACCACATGCTGCGCAGGTTCAGGTGGCCGTGGATCAAGCGGTTGCGACGCATCATGGCGAGCGATTCGCCGACGTCGCGTATGCCCCGCGCTCCCGTGTGCGGACGGCGGGACTCGGTGATGTTGCACTCCGGGTGAAGACCCGACGGATCGACCAAGTTCACTTGTTACCCGTGAGCGTGTCGGGGGGCTGGGGCATTGGCACGGGGGAAGCCAACAGCGCAACCCGTGGACGCCTCACCGCTCTTGGCACGGGGCAGACCGACTTTGGGGGGGCTCTCACCATCGGGCGCACAGACGTTCTCGGCGTGGGTTTGTACCGGGCTTCGGGCCCGGTCGGCGACGGGTACCGAGTGCCCCACGTCACCACTCCAGGCAAGGTCCTAGCGGACGAGATCCAATACGGCGTGCACGGAGCCTGGGCGCCTGTTTCTCTCGTCTCGGTCAGACCGGCCGCGTGTGGGTTCATGCGGCTGGGAGGGGCCGAGCTGGCTGCGGCCGATTTCTCGCACGTGAATGGGTTTGCGTCTCTGGACTCTGCGCAGGTACAAGCCGGAGGAAAGCGGGGATAGCATCCGCCCGACGGTCGCTGTACCGTGACGCTCACAGCCGTGCGTATGGTGGCTGAGAGGAACCATCCGACAGACACTGTTGTTCTCGGTTTCCGCGAGGGGCTCTTCCTGCAGCCCGGTGCGCAGCCCACCATCGCTCTACCCGAGCTGCTCCCGCCGGAAGGGTCCGCGCCGCCGGAAGAATGCGAGCGCCAGCGCGAGGCACCAGAGCCATGAAGGCGTTCGAGCTGCACTGGCGCAGCGCGTATTGGACGTGGGTTGGGGCGGACGCACGTTGATCGGTGGCCCCGGCAGCAGACGGGTGCCGATGTCGAGCTCAGACGCATGGGCACCCACCGGTGCATCATTGGTGGTGGAAACGATGAATTGCGCTGTGTTTTCATCGATTCGAGTTGCAGACTCCGTGACCACACCGGTGCCCAAGTCGAGCCGAAGGTCCGCAGGCAGCTCCACGTTCGTGCGGACGGTGAGGGTGTCGCGGGTTCCCAAGATCAGCTGCCCGGGTTCGATGGATCGCATTCGGGGGCGGCTTGCATCGCTGCGAACCTCGAAGGCTTCCTCTGCGATAACGGTGACATCTGGCCACTGAAGCTGGATGGTACGGACCCCAGGGGTGGCCTCCTGGTCGACCAACACGCGAATGCGTGCGGTATCGGCATCGTCGACCTCCACATCAGACACTGTGATGTCGGGCCCGAGCGAGACGTCGAAGTCGTCCTGGCTGAGGCGGAGGTATCGGCCGACGACTTCGACCATGAGCGTGTCTCCAGGCCAAGCGGATGCTGGGCTGACGCGGAGAATCGTGGGTGGATAGGCTTCGACCGATGCGGGCACACTCGGATCGCCATCCAGATCGCCTCGGTCGGTGTCGAACGTGGCGACCACGGTGAAGATGTCTCGTGGACCCGAGACCGGTGCTGTCGCAGACTCCGTGCTGCTCTGGGCCACGCGCTCGCCGTTTCGGTACACGGTGTAGCCGAGGATGGGCCAGATGCTGTCGGGCGCGGCCCAGGCGAGGGGAACCGTGGTGTCGGTCCAGCGCCCAGTCGGGGCGTTGAGGTCGGTCGGCGCAGGAAGATACACCCGGAACGATGGCCCGGTGGCAATGCTCATGTTGCCCGCTGAGTCGGTTGCCTCCACCCACCAAACGAAATCGGTGCCGGGGTCGACGCCGGGGAACGTGCCCTCGAAGATGCCGTCGCCCACGGGCGGCATTGCTGCCATGGCCCGCTCGGCACCGCCGGCGTACCAAACGAGATCAACGCGCACCACGCTGCCGTTGTCTTCCACGACAACTTCCACCGGATGGGGGCCATCGAGGTCCTGCGTGTCTTCCGGGGAAGAGAGAATGGTCGCGACAGGGGGGACCGGATCGCCATCCACCAACGCAATTGAGCCGACGAACCAACCGTCGCGTGCGACTGCGGCATCAGCCAGAAATCGGAGCCGGACATGGTCGAGGGAAGGGAGTCCGTCGAGTGGCAGGTAGGTGGTCTGCCAGCCTTCACTGGACCCTTCGAAGAGGGTCGCTCCCACAAGCGGAACGGCTGCCTGCCAGGCGTTGTCCACTTTCTGCTCGAGGAAGCCGAGGTCGCTGCCGTCGGGTTCGAAATCATGCCAGTGTTGCATCACCAGCACCGGGCTCGAGAGGGTATCGAGCGCCACTGCCGGCATCGTGAGTCGGTCGTCTGCATTGTTCATGTGAACGGTTCCGAGCCGGGTTCCCCATGCCTGGGGCCCCTCGAAGCCCTCCGCGGGACCGGACTCCACCAATCCCCACTCCCACTGGCCGGGGTCACCCGAAGCCGAGAGGCCACCGTCGTCGGACTGGAGATCGGTCGACCAGACCGTGACCGGCGCCTCTGCCTGAGCCACCGCAGTCCATCCAAGCCAGAGCAGGATGGGCCGACTCACTCGACCACCGACCGGGCAACGGTGTAGCGCACCGACAAAGTGGAGCCGGGCGGAGGCGGCGTTTCCATCGCGATTGCCGGTGGACTCAGCAGCAAGGTCCAGCCATCGTCTCGGCGAACGCCGTCGATGTCGAGCCGAACGGTGTCCGGCACTGGGATGGCCTGCAGCTCGAAGCGGGAGGTGCCCTCTTGGACCAAGGTGCTGAGCGATGCCACGACGTCTCCGAGGTCGGCCTCACAGATGCTGGCGATAGCGCCGCCGCTGGCTTGCGCCACCTCGATATACGTGTCGCCCGGCAGTGCGGTCCCGGTCGATCCGATGCACCCGGTTGCCGCGTCACCGACAACGGCAGAAAGGGTGGCGGGACGACGCGCCTCGGCGGCTTCATTCTCGAGAAAACCGAGAAAGGCATCGGCTGG
>CAJWOS010000325.1 GCA_913044235.1 uncultured Pseudomonadota bacterium | reverse complement strand
CAAGCGCGAAGCCTGAGATCTCCGCGGCCTTTCCGAGCTCCCTGCTCGTCCAAATTGGCTGCGCATCCAAATTCATCGATTTCACAGCCACTCGCTGCCATGCCTCTACCAGCTTCCCTAAGCGGGTCGGCCGCGGGCGCCAAAGAGCTGCTCGCCGCGGTGAGCAAGGACCCGAGCCTGCTCGACGACCCGAGCCTCGCTTTTCTTAAGGAGTTCTGCGAGAGCTCCCCGCCGGCGGCGCCCGAGGAAGCCACGGACGACGACGAGTCCAACGAATTCATGAAGCGCGAGAAGGCGCCGTTCCCCGCGGTGCCGACGAACGCGGCCGAGGCGCCGGACGACGCCGACTGGTCGATCGCGTCGACGAAGAAGAGCGCGGCGCAGCAGGCCGAGCCATCAAAAGCATTGGACCTCTACACCGAAGCGCTCCAAGCCGAGGCCGCGACCGCGTGCCTATCGGCGACGACGCTCGCGAAGCGCGGCGAGGTGCTCCGGCCGAAGATGGGCGAGCCTCCGCGGCGCAGCGTGGCGGTGGAGAGGTCGAGCTTCTTGATTCGCTGCGCCGCCCACTCGGCACCGATCTCCGTGCAGGGCATCCCCCAGACTTTCTCGGTATATGTCTTGAAAAAGGTCTCGAAGAGGCGATCGCCAAAGCGGTTCCGGACCCAGTCTTCGAAGGAGACCTCTTCCCCGCGCGGACGCAGGCGCGCCTTGGCGTAGGAACCGAGACACCGGGCCGCTTCCACCGGCCCAAGCCCCGTGACCACGTCGCCCACAGAGAGGGGATAGTCGAACAGGTTGCCGCTGTAGAGGATGCGAGACTTCCGATTGCGTCGGAGCAGATCATCGCCCAGCAGCTCTTTCCACAGCGCCTCCACCTCATCGAAGCGGGTGAAGAAGCGGTGCCCTCCAAGATCGAACCGATAGCCGTTGCGCTCCACGGTGCGACACATCCCACCCACGCTGCTGGAGCGCTCGAAGACAGTCACGCCGGCTCCGCGCTCAGCGAGAGCGTCTGCGGCAGCGAGACCGGCAGGGCCGGCTCCGAGAATGGTCACGTTCATGGGCAGACTGCCAGACGGGTGGGCGTCAGAAAGGCACGCTCAACGGAAGGGGAATCATACCCCAACGGGAGTCGCACACCCGAAATCGGCGCCTCACCAGCTTCCGACGGCCTCAGGACCCGAGGTTCGACTCCTGCACCAGCTCGTTCATGGAGAAGAAGTCGATGGCCCAGCCCACGCCAAACAGGCCGCCGGTGAATAGCCACAGCAGTCCCGACTTCCAGCGCCCCAGATAGAACCGATGCAGCCCGAGCAGCCCGGTGAACGTGAGCAGCACCCAAGCCACCGTGTAGCTGTAGCGCCCCGCGGCGTAGCGACGGTCGGCCTGTCGCTCGTGCATCGGCATGAGCACGAGGTCGACCAACCAGCCAATGCCCAGCAGTCCTCCCGTGAGCAGCCACAGCATCCCCGTCCACTTTTTGCCATAGTAAAAGCGGTGGGCCCCGAGGAAGCCGAAGAGCCAGAGCACGTAGCCCACCGTCAGGCTGTGGGTGTCGTTGGACGATACTGCGGTTGTAGACATGGCGCCTCCAGCCCAGGGACGGGCAGTGATGATGCCGCACTACGCCACCGGCGCTACCGTGTTTCAATCCCTTCCGTTCATCCCCCATCCAAAGCAGACCATGCACCCATTCGCCGCCGCCTTGTTTCTGGTCCTCGCTGGATGTTTGGGAGCCTCCGAGCCGGAAGCGCCCGAGCCCGAGCCAACCTCCGAGCCCGCCGATGGTGCATCTGTGGTCGTACCGCCACCATCCCCGGCAGCCCCCGAGACGCCGCCACCCCCACCCCCCGACCCCACCTTCTCCGGCACACGCCGCGCAATCCCCGAGACCATGCGGGCGAAGATGATCGGCGTCACCTGGCAGGAGGGCTGTCCGCTGCATCTCGATGATCTTGCTCTGCTGGAGGTTGTCCACTGGACCATGGACGACACCGTGGCACAGGGGCAGCTGGTGGTCGCGGCCACCCAGGCCGATGCACTGCTCGATGTGTTCGCGGCTCTGTTCGATGCGCGCTTCCCCATCCACCAGATGCGCCCTGCGCACGAGTTTGGTGGCAGCGATGACGCGAGCATGGCTGCCAACAACACATCCGCCTTCAACTGCCGCAAAAAGACCGGTGGGATCAGCTGGTCGGAGCACAGCTACGGCGAGGCCATCGACATCAACACGGTGCAGAATCCCTACGTGCGGGGCACCCGCGTGCTGCCCGCCGAAGGGCGTCCATACGTGGAGCGAGACCCGACCGTCCCCGGACTGATCGTGGCCGACGGACCCGTAGTGGCTGCCTTTCGAGCAGTCGGCTGGAAGTGGGGCGGACACTGGCGATCCCTCAAAGACTACCAGCACTTCTCCGCATCCGGTCGCTAGCCGCTTGCTCAGCGTCGACCCGGTTCCTCGTGCCGGCCGTCGGCATGCACCGCAAACCGACCGTTTGCACGGGGATGCACCGGCGCGTTGTGGGGCCAGGGCCACCCACCGAAGTGGGTGCGCTGGTAGTCGGCGAAAGCCTGCCGGATCTCTTGCGCACTGTTCATCACAAAGGGCCCCCGACGAGCCACCGGCTCTCCGATGGGACGGGCCTGCAGCATCAGCAGCTCTGCAGGCCGATCGCCGTTCTTCAGCGCGATCGGAGTGCCTGGCCGCATCCGCGCTACACGCGGCGCATTCACCGTGGCTTCTCCCAGCTGCACCGAGCCCCCGGCAAATACATACAGCAGGCGCTGGGCATCACTCGGCCCTGCTGGGATGGTCCACTCGGCATGCGCTTCGAGCTCGATCGTCCAGACCGCGAGGCCGGCCTCCCCGCGACTGGCCCAGGAATGGGGCGGCGGGGCGGGCGGAAGACGCCCATCCAGCGCACCGGCGACCGTGGTGACCACAGTGGCGTGCCCGCGGGCATCCGTGAGTCGGTGCACGGGAATCTGTTCCGACCACAGCATCGAGAAGTGTGCGGGCACCATCTTGTGCGCCGCCGGAAGGTTGATCCAGATCTGAAACAACTCCGTCGGATTGCCGGCATCGGCGCGCACAAGGGGGAACATCTCGCTGTGCACAATGCCTCTACCCGCGGTCATCCACTGCGCATCACCGTGGCCGAAGCGGGCCTTTGCACCCAGCGAATCGGAATGGTCAATGTAGCCACGACGAGCGATGGTGAGGGTCTCGAAGCCTCGGTGCGGGTGCGACGGAAATCCTGGAACGACCTGTCCGTGGTACATCCGAAAGCCGTCGCGCACCTCAAAGTCGGAACCCATATTGCGCCCCTTGAGCAGGTCGGGCGCCACGCCCATCCGCTCGTCGCCCGCTGGGTAGGCGTCGTTGTGGTGCACGCAGAACAGGAAAGGGTCGATGGTGGGCCACTGGAAGCCCAGAGGAGCAGTCTCGAGGACAGAGCGATCGGCTGGCACGGTCACCTCCTCCCACGCCCTACCCCAGAGAATCCGGCGAGCGCAGCCACGAGCGCAGCTGCGTTCGCTCGGCCGGTGAACACGCCAGCACCGCTTCCGGGTACAGCGCATTCACCGCATCGAAGACCTCCAGCGCCGCGGGACGGGGCCAGCGATACACCACGCGTCGGAGACGTGCGAGCGCCAGAAACACACGACAGAGCTCCCGCACATCGGTGACCGCACGGGTCAGGTGACCCCACGCCGAGCGCCCGACCGGCGGCAGGGGCGCGTAGCCGTACCGCTCCCTCTGCTGCCCGGTGATGCGCGAAATACGATAGGCGTCGACCGGCAACATCGCTGGCCGTGCTGGCAGGCTGGCTCGCTCCCTGGGGCCGGTGGCAAGCCAGGGAACGGGCGGTTCGTCTCGTGGGGCATAGCGTTCCGGATCGAGCACCCGATCGCTCCAGTCCAGCGCACAGAAGGCCAGAATCCGCTTCAGCTCCCCTGCCCGATCGCGCAAAAGATCTTCGAGGCGGACTTCACAGATGCGATCTCGAAACGGCTCCACCGCGTCGAGGGCGCTCCGCACTGAAACGGCGGTAGCGAGGAGGTTGATCCCAGCCCACGGGACCGTGTGCTGCGAGCGCACCACCGCGACAGGATCCCGCACGATGTGCACCACGCGTGCGTCTGGAAAGGCGTGGAGGATTGGCCCGAGCTCGTAAAGGTGGAACGGACTCTTATCTCCCCATCGGGTCTTGCCCTGCCGGCGTGCACAGTAGGCCATCAGAGCCGTCATCCAGCGAGGATCGCGTGGAGGCGGTCCCACTGGAGCCGCGATCGACCGCTCGTGAGTGGGCACCCTCTGCCAGGCGAACGGAAGACTGCCCACCCATGCATCGCGGAATGCAGAGGCTGTGACCCGGCTTGGAAGGGAGCGAACCAGGGTGAAGTACGACGCTTCGAAGGTGAGGTGCAGCGACGGATGGGCATTGAGCAGACGCCGGAGCAGAGTGGTGCCCGACCGGGGGACGCCCACGACGAACACTGGGGCTGTCGACACCAAAAACCGCCTCGCACGCCCGTTCGGGCTCTCCTGCCTGCCTAACGCCCTGCAGGGCGGGAGCGCCCCACTGCACTCACCGCCGCTTCACCCGGGCCCAGCCATGTTCGATCAGCGGTGTGGCGGTGTCGCGGAGGGTCTCGGAGACCGGTCGATACACCATTCCATACGCCTCGCGCGAGCGAGTGTTGTCCATCGGCATCGGCCGCCCGACCAGGTGCCACAGCTGTCGGATGTTGAGCGTGGCGTCGGTGAGCGATGCGAGCAAAACCAGGGGCTTCGGGATCGCCATCGTGCCCATCCGGACGTCAGGAAACATTCCCTGCAGCTCGCTCATCAGATCGGTCATCCAGGCATTTTCCGCAAAGATCAGGCATCGCGATGGCGGATCGTCGTGGCGCAGCGCGGCCACATGCGCCGCGGCCACATCGCGAACATCGACCACGCTCAGCATCAAGCGGGGCACACCGGGCTGGGCACGCGAGATGACGTCGCGCACGAGTCTTGGGCTTGCCTTGGCGTGGGGTTTGATCAAAGGCGGACCAAAGACCATGCCTGGATTCAAGTGGATCAGCTCAAACGACTCCGCTTCCGGCAAGGCATCCACATAGGCGCGCGCTGCGCGCTCCGATCCCACCTTGGCCACCCCGTAGGGATCGTTCTTCAGAGTGGAAGCACGGTTCCAGTCGTCTTCGGTAAACACGTGGTCGCGCGGTTTGTCCCAGCCATACACCGCCACCATCGAGCTGGTATGGATCACGCGTCGCACACACCCGGCCCGTCGCACGCTGTCCAACACGTTGCGGGTGCCCTCGATGCTTGGATCCACGATGCCCTTCTGCGGGTCGGGATGATTGAACACCACCGAGGCCGCAGCATGCACCACGGCCGCGCAGCCAGTGACCGCATCGTCGAACGAACCGGCCACCATCAGGTCGGCGGCGGCAAACGAGAGTCGATCGGCAGCACCGCAGGCTTCGGCCAGCGCCTTGAGGTGATCCACTTTCTGCGGATCCTCTACGTCGCGGACCGTGCCGCGCACCCGAAAGCCCGCCTCGAGCAGCTGCCCAACGAGATGGCTCGCGATGAACCCATTGGCGCCAGTGACGCAGACGAGATCTCCAGCTTGAACGGCACCAGAAGGCATGACTCATCCTCGAGCGAGCGGCAGACCGCCCACGGTAGAACGGGCCGGTCGCCCCGTCGTAGCGCGTGGATCTCGGCCGGTCACCGCACCATCGCGATACGCCGCGTGGGAGTCGCCGGAGGTCTCGTGTCCGCTCGCCCCCTCGCCGCCGCATCCAGTCGGCCTCTCTGATGTGGTCGCTGCTGGCTGTTGTCGGCCTTGCGCTCGCGACCGATCCGGCGCTGAGCCCCCCGCCCCGAACGATGCAGCTCACCCCCACGGCGCAGGCCATGCCCGAGGGGCCTTGGTCCTGGACCGCTCTTCCGGGCCTCTCAGCCGCCGAGCGAACCGTCCTCGATGGGCTCGACACCACATGGACCGCCACGCAGCAACATGCCTTCGTGCAATTCCAGCCCCCTGTGGATCCCCTGCCACCCCAAGGCTACCGCATGCAGTGGAAGCCCACGGGCATCACCATCGAAAGCAGCGACGATGCCGGCCTTCGCTACGCGCTGGATACCGTGTCCCAGGTGCGGAAACGATCGCAGCTCCCCACGGGGCGGATCGAAGATGCGCCTGCGTTGCAGGAACGATGGATTCATGTACAGCTCCCCGGTCGCAGCACCGGTGGCGATCCGGTCTTCCCCCGTCAACAAGAGCGCCTGGCCACCGTGGCCGCCCTCAGCGGTACCGCCGACTACCTCCCGCTGCTGAGAGAGCTCGGCGAGGATGCCATCCAGTCACGACTCAACGGCGTGGTCATTGATCTCAACGCCATGTGGCGCTTCCCGAGCCACCCGGAGCTGGCGTTTTCGTGGGCAGCCCCCCTCGACACGCTCACGCCCTGGATCGACGAGCTTCGAGAACACGGCGTCATCGTCTATCCCACACTGCCGCTCTTCTCGCATCAGGAAAACCTCCTCGCGCCGCTCTATCCCAAGCTGCTCATGGTCCCGATCCAGACCTTCCCGAAGAAGCGCGGCCAGCCCCCGGAACCGATCTTCTGGTGGAACCCGATCTACGATCCGCGATCGCCTGTTGTGCGGGAGCTGGTGCGCGACCTGCTCACCGATGTGATGAATGTCTTTGATGCTCCAATGATCCACATCGGACACGACGAGGCCGGCGCACTTCGCTTTGTACCCGCGGCGCAGGATCCGGTCGGCGCTTTCGTGGAGAGCATCCGGTACGCACGCGAGTGTGTGCTCGAGCGTGGACGACAGGTGGGTATCTGGGCCGACATGCTGCTCGATCACCGTCGCATCCCAGGCACCGCACACGGCAACGAGAGTGGTGTCCAGACGTGGCGTGCGATCGATCAAATCCCAGATGATGTGGTGCTCTTCGACTGGCAGTACCACGGTTCGGCAGCCCCCTGGCCCGAGTCCGGAATTCTGCAAGATGTGCCCAGCTTGCGCTACCTCGCCACCACAGGGCATCCAGTGATGGGTGCCGCCCTCGGCAAGCCGGTCGCACATCCCGACGACGCACGCCGGTATGGACGCCAGGTCGAGCAGAGCGCACTCATTGCTCGCACACTCACCGAGCTGGCCACAGCGCACCCCGGTCGGATCGCGGGGCAAGTGACCAACCAGTTCGGATGGACACCGGGCCGCAATCGGGCTTGGGCGGCAACCTCCGTGGCCGGTGTTGCCCACATCGCCGGACTGCATGGCTGGACAGGGGGAGAGACGATCTGGCCGCCGATCGATTGAACGAGGGGACTCGCCACGAGCGAGCCGATCGGTCCAAAATCGTATCTCCAAAACTCTCCTATTCATCGGCATTTACGGATTCGACACCACAAATCCTCTTGCCAATCGGAACGAGGCGGTGCAGCAAAGGAGTGCAGTTCGGAACTCCCGGCGTCTTCTCTGATGCCATCCCCCTCATTCATTACCGTCGCGCCATCCGGCCGGCCCTCACATCCATCGGCACTCTCGCCGCACGGTCCCTTGGGCCGCACCCTCGTTCCATCGGGCGAGCGGAGACACCATGAACGTGACTGAACGATCTCGAATCAAGACCATTCTCCGACGGTTCCCCAGCGCCGCTGATGCATTCGGCTGGTACGGCATCGAAGTCGACGTCGAGTCCGAGGGTGTAGCTGGTGTCACCCGGCAGATCGAGTTGCGCCGTTTCGCCGAACTCAAAGTCAATCAGAAGTGGGGAAGGCGTAAGTGGGTCGCTGACTTCCCAGATATCCACTGTGCCGGCGCGGTATGCACCGTGAAGTACGTTCACTCGGACGTCTCGATCCGCAAGACCTGCATCGCTGTCATCCAAAAAGGCAACCTGAACGACTTCGCCCAACTCACCGTACGCGACCGCGGTCAGTGTAGAGGATGCTGCAACCTCTGCGTCGACTGTGATGACAGCCGTCGAGGGTGCGCCCGGAGAGAGTGAGATGTCCAAACTGTAGTCGCCTGGAGAGATCTCCGCGTAGTCCGTTGCGGCCATGTAATCGACCGTGAACAGAGCAGGTGTCGCGTCGTTCGCGAAGACATCCACTTCCGGTACGTCTACAGCAACATGCACGACTCGGACGCTCGCGGACTCAGGTGTCCCGGTCGTGGTCGTGCCCGTC
>CAJWOS010000324.1 GCA_913044235.1 uncultured Pseudomonadota bacterium | reverse complement strand
CGTACCGGGTGGAGGTCACGCCCACCGACGGCACCGGCGATGGCCCCACCGTGGCGGCGGAGCGCACAATCGACAACACGGCGCCTGCCCTCACCGGCCCCAGCCTGTCGGCGACCACCGTGGAAGTGGGCGACACCCTCGTGTGCGCCGCGTCCGCCACCGACGACGACCCGTCCGACAGTCCGACGGTCACCTACGCATGGCACGATGGAAGCGCGGGCACGACCTACGATGTGCCGGTGACCGATGCGGCCGGGACCGTGCTCACCTGCACCGCTACCGCCGACGATGGCGACGACGGCGTGACCACGGCCACTGCAAGCGCGTCCGTCTCCAACAGCGCCCCCGACATCAGCCACGTCGAGCTCACCCCCGACCCTGCCTACACCGACTCTCTGCTCACGGTTACGGCCGACATCTCGGACCTCAACGACGACCCTCTGACCGTGACCTACGACTGGACCGTGAACACCACGCGCGTGCGCTCAAGCACAGTGAACGAGCTGGACGGCACCTCGACCACGATGGGCTTCTCGAAGGGCGACACCGTCACCGTCGACATCATCGCCGACGATGGCACCGACACCACCACGGTCAGCGGGCCGTCGCTGGTGATCGACAACACGCCCCCCGAAGCTCCTACGCTCGCGATCACACCGAGCAGCCCCGGCCCCGGAGACAGCCTGTGGTGCGAGGTGGTCACCGACAGCCCCGATGCCGATGAAGACGCCATCACCTACACCATCACCTGGACCGTAGACGGCGTGGACTACGCCGTGGGCGGCACCACCGACACAGGCGGTCTCGACTCGGGTGCCTCGGGCTGGGCGGGACCGACCACTACCACCTGGACCGACGACACCACCGACGGCGACGACGTGTGGTCGAACGAGACCTGGACCTGCACCGCCACGCCCAACGACGGCGATGACGACGGCACGCCCGCCAGCGTGAGCGTCGACACGAACTGCAACGACGCCAGCGCGTCGACCTGTCCTGGACTCGACTGTCTCGACATCCTCACCACCGATCCGACGGCCCCTGACGACATCTATTGGATCGATCCCACCGGCTCGGATGCGTACGAAGTGTTTTGCGACATGACCACAGACGGTGGTGGCTGGACCCTCGTGATGAAGGCCGTCAACGACAACTTCCTCTACGTCGACCCCGTCTGGAGCACCACCGGGCTCGCCAACGAGACCGACCTCTCCCTCACCACGAGCGGCACGGCCAAGTACCAGAGCTACAACGAGGTGCCGTTCACCGAGCTGCGCACCAGCGACAACACTGTGCTCACCACCGACCTTGTGGAGTCATTCAGCACCACCCAGACGTCGGCACTCGCTCTGTTCAGCAGCAGTGGCACGGTGCTCGACACCATCCACAACAGCTACTTCGACAGCCGCGCGCCATCGGCCTACCAAGCCTGGGGCTGCACGGAGCTCAACCGCTACGGCCTCAACCTCGCCGATGCCCTCGGCTGTACCTACCAGAGCGGCAGCGGCGGGTTCCTGTGCGACCACAACGGCGGCGCCCGCTGGGGCAACCGCACCAACCAGTACTACTGCAGCAGCTGCGGAGAGCTCCACGGGCAGGGCTGGGCGGCCTATGGCTGCAGCAGCTCCAGCGAGCCGAGCGTCGATACGGGGCCCCAAGGGGCCTACCTCCACACCATTAATGAGCTGATGTGGGTGCGGTGACTTGGCATCCGCCGAGCGTCGCCTTCTAAGTTTGCTCTGAGGTGATGCGAGTACCTGTACCTGCACACAGTAGGGTTGCCACTGTCCTATAGAGAAGGCCAATCTATAGAGTGTCCGGGCGATGGTGATGGCGCCGTTTTCACGAGAATATTGGGAATTACTTGGGCACGGCTCGGTGTCCCAAGGAGCATGTCAGTAGTGTATTATACGCACTTGTCCTGGAAAGTGTTGGCCAGGGATCCTGCAGGTCGATAACCCCCGCCCCGCAACCCCCCCCCGTGCATTTATGCAAAGGAGACCCCATGCGGAATTTTCACCTGGCTCTCGCCCTCGTCGGCATCATCGGCTGTAGCGGCAAGGACGAAGACTCGTCGGCGGCCGCAGACTTCGCGCCTACCGAAGGTATCTGGAACTGGAGCGGTGCAACCTACACGCTCGACGAGTGCAGCCTTGAGTCTGCGTTTCCGCCGGCCATCGTCGACGCGCTCGAGTGGAGCGTGACTCTGCAGGATGGTGGCTTTGCCGTGCAGCAAGATGCATTTGTACCCCTCGACTGCACTCTGGATGGCATGGACTTTAGCTGCCCCGCCACGCTGGAGACCGACGTGACCGAGTGGCCGGCCGGATCTTCGCAGACCGGCGACCCGGACGTGACCAACTACACCAACGGCACGGTTGCCGGCACGTTCAGTGATGCAGAGACGGCCTCGATCATCTTCTCGCCCACCGTGACCTGCGAGGGTGCCGACTGTGATGCGTACGGTGCTGAAGTGGGTGCTCCGAGCCCCTGTGACTCCGTGATCGAAGGCAACTTCATGCTCAACCAGGGCTGAGCTTCACAGCCGTCGCCCGGCAGCGCCGGTCGGATAGGGCGTTCTGTACACACGCCTCCTCCTGCCGGTCCTGCCGATGCATGCCCTGTATATCGAAGGCCTCCTTCTGGGCGTCGTCTGCGCCTCGTTTGTGGGCCCCGTGCTGTTCACTCTGCTCGATGCATCGCTGCAGGGTGGCTTTCGAGCAGGCGCCCGCGTGGCTCTGGGCATCGCAGTCAGTGATGCAGTGGCCATCGCCCTGATCCTGGCGGGCCTCGGACCGGTTCTCACCCATCCGGTGGGTGCGCAGGCGCTCAGCGTGGTGGGTGGACTGGTGCTGCTGGCCTTCGGTGCGGTGCTGTTTGCTCGCGCGCACCCCGCGCCGCGGGCTGCATCCGCCTATCGAGACCGCCCGTTTTGGGCTGGATTCGTGGTCAACTTCGTGAACCCGTTTGTGTTTGGTTTCTGGGTTGGCGCGGCGGGGGGAATCGGAGCGCGGCACGACTGGTCGCCGGCAGCGATGGTTCCAGTCTTTGGGGGGATGCTCACCACCATATTCGTCACCGACTTGCTCAAGGCTGCAGCAGCCAGTCGGCTGTCTCGGCACCTCAATGGTCCGTTCATGACGCTGGCCCGGCGCGTGAGCGGACTTATGTTGGCGATTGCAGGCCTCGCGCTGCTCCTGCGTCCCTTTCTTCTTCCGGTGCTGGAGTCTTGATGGATCCCCATCCCGCCCGCACGAGCAACGCGCTCGTGGCTTCGTTGGACCGGGGCCTTCGGGTGGACATCGTGGCACCGTCCCAGCCGTTGCCCACCGCTTGGCTGAACACCATCTCGACCGACCACCCCTTGTTGCGTCCGGCATATATGCATGCAGCTCGGCAGTCTCTGCCGGAAGGAAGCGCGACCTGCTGCGCGCTCGCGTTCGATGGCGATCACCTCCATGCCGTGGCGTTTTTCGAGGCCGTCCCGCTTCGCGTGGGCTCGTTGGGCCACATCGAGACTCGGGGCGCATGGCAGACCCGTGCGGGCCTGCGGATCTTGGCAGCGAGTCCATGTGGACAGCCCCACGTTCTCGTGTGCGGTGACATTCTCCGTACCGATGCGCCCGGCGCTTGGTTTGCCCCTCAACAGGCGCACCCGTCCGCGCTCTTTCATGCGATGGCGGAGGCCGCGCGGGCGCACTTTGACCAGTCCATCGTCTTGGTGGTGTGCAGTGCCCGCAGCCTTGGCCCAGACGCGGATGGAATGGCGGCGCTCGGCTATCACTGCGTCGACCAAACTGAACCCTCGATGCAGGTGGCCATCGACCCGGCGTGGCGCACCTTTGACGACTACCTCTCCGCCCTGCGTCCCAAGTATCGGCAGCGTGCTCGCTCTGCGCGCAAGCGTGGGGTCTCTCTGTCCCGATCCCGACTCACCAGGGCCCAGGTGTTTGCGCATGTCGAGGAGTTCAACCTGCTCCTGACACCCATTCTCGAGCAGGCGCAGGTCACACTGTCCATGCCCACCGGCCAGACCGTGGCATCTCTCGTCGATAGTCTCGGCGAGGACTGTCGCGTGCAGGTGTACCACCACAACGGACAGCTGGTCGCATTCGCCGTGAGTCTCCACACGGCTCTCGCGGTCGAGGGACTCCTCGTGGGCTTCGACCCGGCCTTGAATCGCAGCCTGAAGCTCTACCAAAACGTTCTCTACGACTTCATCGAAGACTCCATCGAGGCAGGGGTGTCGTCGACGAGTCTCGGTCGCACCGCCCTCGAGATCAAGAGTGCGGTCGGAGCCAGGCCCACTGAGCTCCCGGTCTACATTCGCCATCCGTCCCCTGTGATGCACTTCATCCTGGGTTGGGCTGCCGGCGCGCTGCCCACACCGACCTGGACCCCTCGAAATCCCTTTCGAGCGGGTGCATCCAGAAACCAGGGTGCGCAGTAGCAGGCGCTCATGGAGCGCGGGTCGGTCCGTTCTGCCGTGCTTCGAAGAGCCAGTCGCGGAGCTCCGTTTCGGTCTTGGCGCCGAACCATCCTGTTGCGGGCTCGAACGTGCTGGCTCGGAGCACCGGCCAGTCCGTGACCGTGCGGCTGCAATCCCTCGGTGCAAGAGCGACCCAGTGCGCGATGGCCCGCACGCCGAATGCATCCAAGAGGGAGCGATGGCGGTCGAGTCGGCCCACATGCACCACCACTTCTTCCCAGTGTGTGCGCTCCTCGGCGAGTGCTGGCTGATGCTCCAGCGCCCACACCTGCCGACAGTCGATGCACCAGGGCGCCGAAAACACGAGCAGCACGGGCTTGGATTGGCTCTGGGCGGTGGTGCAGGCGGTCGACAGCGCCGCTTCGAGCTCTGCATCGGTGCGCTCGATCCAGTACCGCTCGGGATGCTCGGGCTGCGGAAGCGCGGGGTTGGAGCGGGTGCAGCCCAGTAGGAGCAACCCAAGAGTCGGCCATGTGCGGAAGCGCATCGTGATCTCCAGAGGCATCGGCTTGGAACGCGCAGATCCGGATGGGCGTCTTCAGGCGGGCCGGTGGGTATCATGACCTGGTCGGCGGCCCAGAGCGAGCAGCGGCGTGGCGCTTTGATCGCCGGCCCTGAGTGGGCAGCTTGGAAGACCGATGGCGGTCAGGTGGCGCTGGGCTGGTAGCGCTTGCGAATGAGCCGGTAGACTGCCTCGTAGTCGGGAATGTGTTTGAGCACGAGGTCAGGCTGGCTACTGCCTGCGGTGAGCAGGGTCACCTTGCCATTCCCAAACGCCTTGCCGAGCGCGCCCTGCTCCTGTTGGATCGAGTCGAGCTTGTGGAAAGGGATCGAGGTGATCCGCTGGAAGAAGATGCCGTCGCGCCGGAGCACGCGGTCTGCTTCCACGATGAACCGTCGCACACGGGCCTGCCAGAGCACCAAGGGTAGGATCAACCACAGGGGTGGAAAGAAAAGGCCGATGATTAGGAGTACCACGCCCTCGGAGCGCAGGGATGGCTTGGACACCGAGAGCGCTGGATGTGCGGGCTCGGTGTAGGACGGGATCGCAGCGGCCTCGAGTCGCCCCATCATGAAGGCATCCAGTGCATCAGCCAGTCGGTCCATGTTCTCGAGAAAAGCAACCTGCACAACGTTGGGAACGCGAGTCTCTCCATTCTGGGTTTCCAAGATCCGCTCTCCGGCCACATACAGCGACAGGCTCCCCTGGCGGGTCCATGGAATCTGCACGGTCTCGATCTTCTTCACGTCGCTGTATCGAACATACACATGCTTGCGAAACCAGATGCCGGTCTCCGCCTCGAAGTGCTCGGGGAAGAGGCGAAAGGTCTGGCGGCGGATGCGCAGGGTGGTCCAGCCGAACCGTGCCAGTGGGAAGGCGACCAGCAGCGGAAGTGCCAGCAGAAGAAGTGGGCTGGTGAGCAGCGCGCCCAAGGTGAGACCGAAGGCGCCGATGAGGAGGAAGATCAGCGATGGGGCCTGGGAGATGACCGCAGCCTTGGGGCCGTAGGACTGGGCCAGGACCTCGGCGGCCGTTGTGGGGGTGGGGATTCCGCATTGCCGGAGCAGAGCCCTGAGGTTGAGGTCGCGCCGCATGATGTGGCGCATCTGGATGGGCTTGGGGGCACCGATCGACCAGACCTCCACGCTTGCGGTCCCAAAGAAATCGTCCAAGGGAGTCTTCGTGACCTGAACCCCTGTGACTTTGTCGTAGGCGAACTGGGTTTGGTTGGCGCCAATGAAGGCGTAGCTTTGGGAGAGAGTATCGGTGCCCACGTGGTACTCGGTGCGCGCGGCACGGACTGCAGCGATGAGCGCGAGGAGAGCCCAGGCCGGGGGAATGAGCAGGGCGGGCGTCACGCTCAGCATGGCACGGAACGTGTGCATCTTGAGCGTGGCGGTCCAGGCCTCGTCTGGAGCCACCAACTGGTGTGAAGAGGATGGTTTGGATGCGGTTGTGGACGCTTGTGTGGATGCTGACGCGGAGGGCTCCGGAGCGGACGAGGGCAGCGCGCGCTTCCGGGAACCGGCACTGGCCACGAGCGCTGTGATGGCAGACTTCATCGCTTCACCGTTGCTCAGGCGGCGAAACACAATCTCGCTGCCCGAGCCCTGACAGCTCACCCGGACGTCGTACAGGCCCAGGAGCTGATCCCAGAAGCTGCGATTGGTGCTCACATCGGCGAGGTTCTCGAAGGGGATCAGCGCGTTGTCTCGCGTGAGGAAGCCTTCGGTGTAAACGACCATGTCGTCTCGAACCGTGTAGGTGCGTCGCCGCATGTCCAGGTAGCGAATCCCCAGCCCGCCCAAGCCCAATACGAAGCCCAGTCCGGCAATCAGCAACATGCCGCCGGCCGCGATGGTCTGTGCCATGGAGCTTGAGAGCACCTCCGTGATGGCGCCGGCCGTCGAAGACACGATGACAAAGATCACACCGCCGATCACCATCGACAACTGAACCACGTCGGTGACCGCCCCCACCACTCCGGGGGACTCCTCGTGGAGGGTGGTGCCTCCCTGGAGTGAGTAGCCCCGTGCCCGCATGGTCTCTTGCACTTGTGCATAGACCTTTTCGGGTTCAAGTACCGACTCGAAGGTGATCTCCGAGCCGGCGCTGCCGGCCGACTCCACCCGCACATCCCCGATGCCGAACAGCTTGTGTCGGATCCACGGCAGGCGCAAGCGAACGTGGGTGATGTTGCGCACGTCGAGCTCGGTCCGGCCATCGGAGAGCAGGCCTCCGTGGCGACAGACCAAGTGTTCCGGGTGAATCTCGTACTGCTCCTTCCCGTACGCCGCGAACGCGCTGGCGATGGTCGGCACGAGGAGAAGGATCCAGGCCAGCGGAATGAGTCCCAGCAGCACCACCGCTTCGGAGAGGAGGGACCCGAACACCACCCCCACACTCAGCACCATCAGAATGGTCACGACACCGCTGATGCGCTGGAACAGGAAGGAGCCCTTGCGGGGCTGGAATTCATGCTGCATGGGTGCTCTTGTTGAGGGGGTGGGAGCGAAGGAGCGGTGACCGACCGGTTCGGTTCAGCCTGCATCGGGGATGTCTTGTTCAGGATTCAGGTGGGTGGCTCGAGCCCCTTCGCGGGATCTCTGGCACCGCTACCGACCGATGCCCACCATGTCGACTGTGACCTCGGTGCGGGCACAGGCCAGCACGGCCACGAAGTCGATCCAGGTTGCTCCGGCGCCATCGTCGAGGGCCACCGCGCTCACGCTATAGGCGCCTTCCTCCAGGGAGATCTCCCCGACCGCGTCGTCAGAGAGCATGACCTCGATGGGGTCTTCTTCACCGCTGCGCACCAGTGCGCGGTAGTCGGCCACGTCGGCCGGTCGATAGCCGTCGACGGTCACCGTCACGGCCAGCTCCCCATCCGTCTGGGTGCATCCGGGCGACGTTCCAGAGTCTTGGGTGGCGGAGTCGAGCTCGGCGGGCATTGAGGGGTTGTCTGCCGACTCGTCTTTTCCACCACAGGCCATCACCCCCCACATTGTGATCAGACATAGCCATCGCTGCATGAGCGCCCTCCTTCGGGATGCCGGCAGGCGTCGCGCCGCCCGCACCGGGGAGAGGGTGTAATTCGGAGTGTGGCTCGGGTGCCGCTCCGCACTCCGAGCTGCGCGGCCTGTGTGGTCCACCGCTTACGCAGCGCTTGCGGGTGCCTCAGTCGCGGGTCCAGTCGGGGTGGTCCACCAAGTAGTCCTCGAGTTGCTCCTGCAGCATCTCGGTGGTCAGTGAGGACTGGCTGGAATGGA
>CAJWOS010000323.1 GCA_913044235.1 uncultured Pseudomonadota bacterium | reverse complement strand
GCCGTCGATTCATCGTCACCTGAGAGCAAGAACACTTCAGCCTGTGCCGTGGTCTATTGCCGCACGCATCGCGCGCACCCGGTCCACGTCTACGGCGCGTCGCCAGTCTCCCTCCGCTTTGAGGAAGGACCCCACGATCAAGGCGTCTGCGGTCGCTGCAAGCGCAGCCGCGTTCCCCGGATTCACTCCCGAGCCCACAGCCACAGGTCGGCCGGCCGACCGAACCGCCTCCACGTGCACCCGATCCGTGGGACGCCCGGTCTCGGTTCCCGTGACCACCAATGCGTCCGCACCACAAAACACCGTGCCTCGGGCAAGATCGGCGAGCGGAACGTCGGCGGTCACCGCATGGGCAGCATGCTTCTTCTGCACATCTGCCCAGACCGCCACTGTCGCTCTCAGTGCCGTCCGGCGACGCAGCAACGGCCCTGCACATGCATCCAGCCATCCTTCGTCGGCCACGTGGGCATAGGCGAAGGCCTCTGCACGGATGAACTGTGCACCGGCCGCCACCGCGACCCCAAGCGCCTCGAGGTTGGCAGCGGCCAGAAGCTGAACCCCCACCGGAATGCCGAGCGAAACCACATCTGACACACACATCGACGCAGCCGCCACGGTCTCGGGTGCCACCGCGCCGCGCAGATAAGGCACGTCTCCCATATTTTCGACAATCACCGCGTCACAGCCGCCCTCGACCAGTCGCTCGGCATCAAGCCGTGCAGCACGGCGAACGGCATGCATGTCGCCTCCCCAGCCCGGACTCCCCGGAAGCGGACGAAGATGGACCATGCCCACGAACGCACAGCGGCGCACGGGCACACCGGGAAACAGTGACTTCCGATCCGACATGTCAACCTCCCGACCGTCGCCACCACCGCTTGCGACCAGAGCTATCGGGCGTCTCGGGCTCCGGACTTGGCTCAGGGGATTCACCGGTGATCCGATCCCAAGCGCGTCCCAACAGCCCCGGATCATCCAGCACGACCGTGCCGTCCGCCTGCCGCTTCGGCACGGTCGGAGGCGCGGATGACGAGACATATTCCGTGTAGGCTCCCTCGCAGACGACCGGCTCTCCAGCCGGTTGATGGTCCGCAGGACAGAAGGTCATCTCGACCACTCCGTCTGGCGGTGAAAATCCACCTCCAGCGGTCCCTGAGTACGCAACGAAACGCGACCAGGTCGGCAGCGCAGCCTTCGAGCCGGTGAGCCCAAGATTCCGAGACTTGTCGAAGCCGACCCAGACCGCGACTGCGAGCTCATCGGTGAAGCCGGCGAACCATGCATCCCGTGCATTGTCGGTGGTCCCTGTCTTGCCGCCCACCCCATCTCGTACGCCCCACTTCGACGCCCGACGTCCGGTCCCGTCAGTGACCACCCGCTCCAGCAAGCGAGTCGCCAAAAAGGCTGCGCGTTCGGACGCATGCGTGGCGGGGGCCACAGGACTGGGCCAGCGGTCCTTCCCCTCTTCGTCGATGACCCCTCGCACAAGGTGCGCAGGGGCCGCACGGCCACCTCCCGGAAACACCGTGTAGGCAGTCGCGACTTCCAGCGGAGTTGCTCCGAACGCGCCGAGCGAAGCCGACGGTAAAGCCGAGGCGCCCTGCAGTCCGAGCCCCGTCCAGAAACGCTGTAGGTGCGGCATCCCAACCTGCTCTGCCACCAGCACCGCGGGGATGTTGCGGGAAGCAGCCAGCGCGTCTCGATAGGTGACTTCTCCCCGAAAGGTGCCGTCATAGTTTTTGGGTGACCAGGTCTTGCCTGCGACCGTGCGCGACAGCGGCGCATCATCCACGACCGATACCGGAGAGAGGCTCATGTCTCGGTCAAACGCCGCCAGGTAGGTGAGCGGCTTGATGGTCGACCCCAGCTGCCGACGCCCTTGAATGGTGCGATTGAACTGCGAGCGAGCATAGTCGCGCCCACCCACCATGGCCACGACCGCGCCATCCCGCACTCGGACGGCAACCAGGGCGACCTGAGCGCCCTTGGCCTTGGGGTAGGCCTTGTCGAGCTCTCTCGCCCCCTCTGTCACGGCGCGCTCCGCCAGCCGCTGGAGCACAGGATGCAAGGTGGTGTGAATCGCGAGTCCGCGTGCAGCCACCGCACCCTCACCCATCTCGTCCTCGACCGTCTCGACCGCAGCATCAACGAACCACGGGGCACGCCGATGCCCCACCGCTGGATGCACCTCCAGCGCCTCCGCGCGGACAACATCGTGCTGTTTCTTCGAGATGACTTCTGTGTCCAGCATCCGCTTCAGAGTCAGGTCACGGCGCTTTGTGGCGCGTTCCGGATGCTTCAGCGGCGAATATCGATTCGGGGCCGAAACGATTCCGCCAAGCACCGCAGCCTCTCCAAGATCCAGTCTGGCAGCGGGCTTACCGAAGAACACACGCGCTGCCTGGTCGATGCCACACACCGACGCTCCAGCCACCTGCCCGAAATACACCTCGTTGAGGTAGAGCTCCAGGATGTCGTTCTTGGAAAGCGACTGCTCAAGCGCCAGAGCCAGGAGAGCTTCTCGTCCCTTTCGGGCATACGTACGCTCACTGGTCAGGAATAGGTTCTTCACCAGCTGCTGGGTGAGCGTGCTGCCTCCCTGCATGGGCCCAGAAGACACGAGATTGGCAACCATCGCACGCGCAATGCCCACCGGGTCGAGGCCCTCGTGCTCGAAGAAGCGAGCATCCTCCATTGCCAGAACGGCCTGGACCACGTGCTCGGGAAGATCATCCAGCGACACTGGGTGCCGTGCTTCATTGTCCGGCCCACGAAGACCCGCCAACTCTACGGGGGCCAAACGCGCTCGACGTGAGGGACTGACCGCTCGAATCGCCCCACCGGCAAACGCAACATGAATCTCACTCGCCGGGATCCGGTACCCTGGGATCTTTCGTTCAGGGGCGATGATGTACAGGTCGTTTTTGGAAACGGCGAAGTCGCCAGGGCTCGATGGGTCTCGCACCCGTGCGTACCCCGCTGCACTCAAGTCACGAGCGAGTTCTTCGGGTGTGACCCGGAGACCTCTCCAGATCTCGAGCGGACCGGAATATACGGCACCGTTTGACGACCAGACAGGTCCTTCCAACCGCGACTGGACGTCGACTTCTGCTTGATGAAACAAGGCGGCCAGCACGGCTGCCCCCCCGAGGGAAGCACCGACTCCCATCGTGACGGTGAGCCGACCGAGCACAGAAAACCATCGACGCAGGCGTCCGCCCGATCGACTCCGCGTGTTTCGAGACTGGGAGGAGGAACGCTTCGAAGAACCGCGAGAGCGCGATCGCTTTGACTGCGGCGCCCCCGACCTCATCCGACCAGATGAGGAACTTCGGGAGCGACTCGAGCGAGACGGGCCACGCTTGCGAGACAAAGGCCACCTCTTGGCGGCCCGGACTCAATCAGGTGGCCGCGACAAGCCGCCGAGCCGCGTCCACCACTGCGTCTACATTGATGCCCAGTTTGGAGGCGACCACATTACCCGGCGCAGATGCTCCGAAGCGATCGATGCCAACTGTTGCACCGTCAAGCCCTACGATAGCCTGCCACCCGAAGGTTGTGCCAGCCTCGACGGACACCCGGGGAACACCCGTCGGCAAAACCGAGGAGCGGTATGCGGCATCCTGAGCCAAAAAGCGCTCCCAGCAGGGCAAACTCACAACCCGTGTCGCTACGCCTCCGGCGGCAAGAACATCGCGTGCTTCAAGTGCAAGCGACACCTCCGACCCGGTTGCGACCAACACCACGTCGGGCGAATCCGCATCGGCGAGCGTGTAGCCTCCGCGTCGGACGCCCTCATCAGCCCGCGCTGCCGTCTCGGGCAGCGTAGGAACGCCTTGCCGGGTGAGGCACAATGCCACCGGCCCATCGGTGCGCTCGAGCGCCAGTCGCCATGCCGCTGCGGTCTCGTGGGCATCCGCCGGACGCACCACCCAGAGCCCCGGCATGGCACGCATCGCCGAAAGGTGCTCCACCGGCTGATGCGTGGGGCCGTCTTCGCCCAGGTACACGCTGTCGTGGGTGTAGATGTAGGTCACCGGCTGGTGCATCAAGGCTGCGAGACGGACCGATGGGCGCATGTAATCGTGGAAGACCAGGAAAGTGGCGCAGTAGGGGCGAACCCCTCCATGGAGCGACAGCCCGTTGCAAACCGCAGCCATGGCATGTTCACGAATCCCGAAGTGCAGGTTCCGACCAGAGTAGTCCGACACGGAGATGTGACCTTCCGCCTTTATGGTCGAGCCGTTGCTGCCCGCGAGGTCGGCAGATCCTCCCACCAGCCCCGGTACGGCGCTCGCCACAGCATTCAAGACCGCCTGGCTGGCCTTCCGGGTGGCGAGCGACTTGCCCACCTCGAACGCTGGCCACTCCACAGCCGACAGGTCCACCGCTTCTGCGTGGAGCTGCTCCCAGAGTTCACGCATCGGATGGCTTGCGAGTCGCGCTTCCCAGGCTTCGCGCCGTGCCCGCCGTGCGGAGTCGTGTCGCCGAAGCAGGTCCACAGTCGACTCCGGAATCGCAAAGAACTGCTCCGGGTCCATCCCCAGTGCTTCTTTCGTGCCGGCGATTTCGGTCGGTCCAAGCGGGGAGCCGTGGGTCTTCGACGTTCCGGCAAGCGTGGGAGCCCCAAAGCCAATGGTGGTTCGGCAACAGATCAATGTGGGACGAGCCGCCTCATTCCGCGCCGATCCAAGAGCCGTGTGAATCTGGGCTGGATCATGCCCGTCAACCGACAGCACCTGCCACCCCATCGCTTCGAAGCGCGCCGAGATGTCCTCGGATGTGGTGATTTCGGTGGATCCGTCGATGGTAATGGCATTGTCGTCGAAGAGGACGACCAGCTTACCCAGACCCAGGTGACCGGCCAGCGACGCTGCTTCGTAGGCAACGCCCTCCATCAAGCAGCCGTCACCGGCAAACACGTACGTGTAATGGTCGACCAGCTCTGGGCCAAACACCGCGGCCAGCCGAGCCTCGGCAAGGGCCATCCCCACACCATTGGCAAAACCCTGCCCCAGCGGACCCGTGGTGGTCTCGATCCCGGGCGCGTATCCAAACTCCGGATGTCCCGCAGTGCGTGCTCCCCACTGGCGAAAGTCGCGCAGGTCATCGAGAGCCAGAGAGGTCCCAGTGAGGTGCAGCATGCTGTACAGCAACATGCTCGCATGGCCATTCGAAAGAACGAACCGATCCCGATCGGGCCAGCTCGGGGCCGAAGGATCGTAGTCGAGGTTGGCTGCCCACAGAGTGACCGCCATGTCAGCCATCCCCATCGGGGCGCCCGGATGGCCTGAATTGGCCTTCTGAACGGCATCCATGGACAGGCCACGAACAGTGTTGGCCGCAGCGCGCAAGGCGGATGGGGCAGGCAGTTCACGAGTAAACGGGTGGTTCAGCGACTCCACGGGACCTCCAGATGGGCGCCACTTACACAACCACTCACAAATGACCACTCTCGTCGCGAGACCTTGACCCAGATTTGCTTTGTCGACCCGGATTCATCCGTTTCGACGGCTCCGACGGGCCACCGCCATCGACAGGCGCCGGATGAAGCCGTCTCGGTCGGGTTGAGGCGCCATCACTGCATCCGGGCGGGCCATTCCGGCGGGCCACCCCTTGCCCACATAGAGCAAGCTCGTGGGGGGCCCCAGAAACTGTGCGGCACCATCGCGGTCAGCCACCAGAACCGCCGCATCGGAAATGGCGTCGACGAGGACGAACTGGCTCTCTACGAGTGTCTCCTTGACCCACGCGGCAAACACTTCGGAGCTCAGCCGAACCGCAACCTTCAATCGTACCGACTCCGGAACCAGGACCGCGATCCGCCCGTTGCCAGCCGGCGCGGGATGATGCGCTGCCGGAATCGCGAGAATCACTCGAGAGCCCTGCCCGCGGACCGACGTGACCGCGATCTGTCCCCCGATCGCCCCCATGATCGCTTGGATGAGGCTGAATCCCAGCCCAGGACGCTCGTTGCCCGGCGGATGCGAAAACATCGGCTCGCCACAGCGGGCAAGCACGAAGACATCCATTCCCTCACCGTCGTCTTCGATGGTCCAGTATACGAAGGGCCCCTGTGACAGACTGCGCTTCCAGTCCAGAACCAGTGGGTCGCCGTGGAGCGCCTTCGAGACCGCCACCTGGATCCGCTTTGCACCCGCGCGGACCGAGTTCTGGATCAGTTCCTCGGCAATCAGCTCAATCCGATGTTCATCCATCCGGATCTCGGGCAGGTCCGACTCGATTTGAACCCTGATCTGTTGGCCTCCTTCGTGCACACCATCGCGGCTCAGCAGCCCAAGCTCGAAGCGCTGCCCCGCAGGTGCACTCGGCCACGGCCCCTGAAGAATATGCGCCAGCTCATGCACCCTCTGAACATACCGAAGTACGTGCGCGGAAGCCTCGTGGACCTGTCCGATGTCTTCGAAAGCGGTGGCGTCTTTCGGTATCGCCAATTCCTCAAGCTCTTGACGCACGAACAGGAGGTTTTGATCGAACACGCCGAGCAGATTTCTCAGGTCATGGGCCATCATCCGCATGAGAGTGCCGGCATAGAAGAGCCGCTGCCCAGAGTGTCCCCCGCCCTCGTTCCGCCGGGCGAGCGCACCCGCCAGAATCCCCATCCACGGCAACATCTCTTCGGCTGATACTGGTCTGCCATAGACATGGAGCACGGTCCAGACGGCCGTCGGGAGGACATGGGAAGACGGCGTGCCTTCCGCCCGGCCAACCGACGACAGCTCCGTGGCATCCAAGTCCTTGCCCGCGATCAGGCTGGCACCATCCACTCCCAATGCCTCGCAGCAGTCGGCGAGCAAGCCTCGTAGATCGACCGGTATGTCGGCGAGGCGACGGGTCGCCCGAAGCAAGACATCGGCAGCGATTGGTTCGGACGACGGTTCTGACACAGGGTCCTCAAAGTGCGGGGCTCGCCAAGCGTAGCCCATCTGTCGTCTTTCGTTCAGCGCGACCCGGCCGCCTGGTTGATCGTGGCGCCCCAAAAGCACGCACGGCGCCCCGAGGGGCGCCTGTTTCCACAACGGCGGTGGTCAGCGTCGACCTTTTTTGCCCTTCTTCCCCTTCTTCCCCTTTCGGCTCGGCTTGCTGAAATCGCCGTAGTAGTAGGACAACTCGATGCCGATGCTTCCATACTGTAGGGGGTTGAGGCCCACACCCATCTCGTGCTCTTCCCCAGCGTCGGTGGTGAGCATCTGCCGCAGGGGAAGTGGAAGCGCCACAAAAGGACTGAGCTCGATCGCGCTGGTCTTGTTGATTTTGTACATCAACCCAAGGTGCCCGCGGACCGGGAACGTAGACGCGCGAAGCTCAGCGCCGTCTTCTGCACTACTGAACCGCTGAAAGCCGATTCCCAGGAAGTCACCACCAACGAGAAGCGACGCACCGGACTCACCGCCCACGATCTTGTCGATGCCCATCACCAGGTGACCACCGCGATAGTCGCTTCCAAAGGCCATCTGACCCGAGGCCCGTCCTCGCCAGGTCCCGTTGATGTAAAACAGGCCTCGCGCACCGACCCCCAAGTCTCCACGAACTTCGTTGAAGTGTGGGGCTGCAAGTGAACCGTTGTCGTTCGTGTACGGGGCAAGATTCGGGATCGTTCCGTCGACACGCTTCGCCTTCGCCCAGGTCGACGGGTACCCACCCGGCAGAATCATCGTGTTGACACTACCCCCGGCACCCCACATGTACGGTTTGGCATCGGCGGTGGTGGCAGACAGGGCAAGGGCGACGAGAAGAGATGTCATGGGGTCTCCTACTTCTGGGTAGCTTCTGAAGCGGCATCAACGGGCTTGCCGTCGGGGTAGACAATCACGGGTGCGATAGGGCCTTGACGTCGAACACGCGGAGAAACTTCAATCCGAACGCTCAGTCCTGGCTCGACCTTGAATGCTTGTCCTGAAAAAGTGAACTCGCCAAGCGGAAGCATCCCGACGAACATGCCGTCGTCGGCCACCGACTTGATTGCAGCTTCCACCGCCTTCCGCTGATCGGGATCGAATGGCATGACACCGGCTTCAAAGGTGGTGGAGCGAGGCGGAACACTCACAAGCTCGACTCGCCCGTAGGTATTGTCGATCTTCCAGAGCCATTCCACGATGTCTTTGCTCTGGTGCATTCTTGCGGCAGACTTCAGCCGCTCCTGCACCGAGAGAACCTGACCGAGCTCCCGCGCTGCATACGCACCCAGCATGTAGTCTTCGAGGGACGGCTCTACGCCAAGCACCTCGAGCTTCCGGTAG
>CAJWOS010000322.1 GCA_913044235.1 uncultured Pseudomonadota bacterium | reverse complement strand
CATTCTTTCGCTGATCATCGCCGCCGCCTGGGCCGCGGGCCCCCACTGGCTCCGACATCTCCTTCCGGGGCTGCCCATCCTTGCAGCCACCCTGGGTGCAGGAACAGCTCTGGCTTTCCGGCATTCGGAGCGTGCGGTGCTGTGGGCTTCCGCGCTCGTGTGGATGTCGGGTGCGGCCGCAAACCTGGAGCCCATCGCGACCCCCCTCGCCGACCGCCTGCCGGTGGCGCTGGGGCAGGAGTCGAGGTCCGAATACCTCGCACGCACGGTACGCAGCGCTCCAGCCGTGCAGTGGGCCAACGCGAACCTTCCAGCCGATGCCCGGGTTGCCGTCTTGCTCGAGTGGCCCATTCACCTGATCGAACGGCCCACGGTACTCGGCTCGGTCGAAGACCATGTGCCCGCACGCTACTGGCTGCTGGTGCATGGCGACCGCTCGCTGCACGCACTCCAGAGCCAGGGGGTCACGCATGTGATGGTGGGACGCTTCAAGTTCCTCCGGAAGTGGTACCCGTTCTTGTCCGATGCCGTCTTCGACGCGATGTTCCAGCAACCAGTCGCAACGCTCGAAGAACTGCTCCTTTTGGAGGGCACCCTCGTCTTCGAGGCGAACCACACACGGGTGTACCGGCTGGCCTCAGATTCACCTTGACAGCGAAGGCCAACCCAATAAGCGTGCGGGGCGCTCGGACGGTCTTGTACAGCCCGACCGCAAGCCACGCGGAAGTGGCGGAATTGGTAGACGCGCTAGACTCAGGATCTAGTGGGCAATGTGCCTGTGGGGGTTCGAGTCCCCCCTTCCGCACTCCAGTCACCGGGCCTTCGTGCCCGGTGATTTTGCTTTTGGACGTTAGCCCCTGCCATCATATGGGTCTCCCGACGGCTGCATCCGGCTACCGATAGCGGGCTCGACAGGGCCGATGGGGCAGCGGCCGACCCACGATCGACGTCATTGGTGGACAGATACCGAGCGCCTCCCATACGCTGGGGCGGCGAGGAGGAATCTATGTCCCGCATCCCCAGTGCCCCCCAACGAGTCGAACGCCCTGTGTTTCTGCATGTGCTGGTGATGGTTTCCGGGCTGGTGGGGTGCTCACAGGGCTCGGTCCTCACCTTCAACAAGACCGTGGACTCCGGCATCGACACCGCAGAACGGTCCCCCGACTCCGGCGGAACCGGTTCAGGCGAGGTCATTGAACAGGACCCCGTCTACGATGACTCCGGTGATGGCGGCTCCGGGTCCGGGACCGAACCCGACCCCGTCTACACATGGTCGGCCTGGACGGGCGAGCGCACCTACAGCATCGACAAGACCGACCCTCGCGAGACCGACTGCACCAGCGACACCGTGAGCGAAGCCGGCATCCGAATCGAGACCGACCTCGAGCGCTGGCAAGATCTCTGCCGAATCTGCTCTGACTTCTACGAGGTCACCTACGCCGCCTCGAGGGCTTGTGGCGGTGATGTCGACCTCACCAGTCCAGAAGTGCGCGGATTCGTCTTGCGCGGCTCCGAGCTGGAAGTGTGGCGCATTCGCGAAAATGGCACCGAGAGCGATATAGAGATCGAGTTCAACGACGCTCCATACAGCGCCGGTCGGGCCGACTTTTCCTTTGACGATTCCTGGAACGGCGAGGGTACCGTGACCGTGACCGGCTTCATTCAGCTCGACGAGCTGCCCTCTCCATGAGCACCAAGCGCCGTGAAATCTTCTCGGGCCGTATCGTCCAGCTAGGCATCGAGACGGCCACCCTGCCCAACGGACGGACCGTAGACCTCGAGGTGATCCGACATCCGGGTGCATCCGCCGTGGTGCCCCTGCACGCCGATCAAACGGTCACCCTGGTGCATCAGTATCGTCATGCCGGGGGTGGAATGCACTACGAAGTGCCCGCGGGAGTGCTTGAGGCGGGAGAAGCCCCCGCTCTCTGTGCTGCCCGAGAGCTGTCCGAAGAAGTACAGCTCCGCGCAGCGCGCCTCATCCCGCTCAGCACCATCCACACCACGCCGGGCTTCACCGACGAGCGCATCCACCTGTTCCTCGGCCTCGACCTTCAGCCCACGTCGGATGCCCCCGAAGACGATGAATACATCCGAGTGGTGCGCATGCCGCTGCAGGAAGCCCTGTCCATGACGCAAGATGGACGCATCACAGACGCCAAGACCATCTGCGCTCTGCACCTCGCCGCACGGCACACACCGGCAACGGAATCCCGCCCTTCGGCCGAGGACTGCCCTTCACGACTTGCTCATGACCCGGACGCCGCGTAGGCTGAGACCGTTGTCCACTCTCAGTCCGGCCTGCCAACGTGCCCGTCGCTGCCAGCCCCCGCCAATATGGGGACTATCTCCTGCTCGAAACACTCGGCCGTGGCGGCATGTCCGAGGTGGATCTCGCGCGACGTTCCGTCGACCGTGCCGGGTTCCTTCGCTTCGTGGTCATCAAGCGCATCCTGAAGCGCAACATTGCAGACGAGTCTTTTGTCCGCATGTTCATGGACGAAGCTCGCATCAATGCCGAGCTACAACACGAAAACATCGCTCAGGTGTACGACTTCGGTGAACGCAGTGGCGAGTGGTACCTCGCGATGGAGTACGTTCCCGGCATCGATCTCCGCCGTCTCCAGAAAGCGATATCGGGCCAAAAGGAAGGCGGTGCACTCCTTCCGCCAAGGGTCACATTCCGCATCCTGCACGACGTGCTCGCCGCACTGCAGTACGCCCACAACCGGCTCGACACATTTGGTCGTCCGATGCGGATTGTTCATCGCGACGTCAACCCCAGAAACATCATGATCTCGATCCGCGGTGAGGTGAAGCTCATCGATTTTGGCGTGGCCAAGGCCGAGAACCGCCACGATCAGACCACGGGCAAGACCATCAAAGGCAAATTCGCCTACATGGCGCCCGAGCAGATCGAAAGTCAGCATCCAGTCGATGGACGCGCCGACCTGTTCGCGCTCGGACTGGTCCTCCAAGAGCTGCTCACAGGAACCCATCCTTTCCGTCATCTCTCTGAGATCCAGATCATCCACCGCCTCGTGTCGGGCCGAATCGACCCCATGCCCGCCTGCCGCTTGCACCCCGATCCGGCGAGCGTACAGACCGTCCGAGACCGTGCACTGGCAATGGAGCCTGCAGACCGCTTCCCCGACGCGCGCTCGTTCCAAGAGGACTTGGTGCGTCTCGCCGCCCCCTTGGGGGGGCTGGCCAGTCGTGCGGAGCTCGCAGGATTCTTCCATCGTTCCGCCCCAGAGACCGCCCGCCAGATCGCGGAGCGCCTCAAGAGCTGGCGCGATGTCGCCACCCCCATGGATGCCGTCACCCCTCTGCACGTCCCTGCGGATGCCGAGATCGGTGATGACACCTGGGGCTCGGACATGCGAACCGCGGAAATTCCCGACGCATTCTCCGAGCCACAGGAAGTCGACGCCACGGTGGCAGACCCCGATGCGGAGTCCAGTCAAGCCCGGCGTGCCCCAACAGCGCCCTCGACTCCAGCCACCGCGCCCATCCCACGGTCCACGCCAGCCGCTCCAACCATGGACGACCACAGCGCCAGCAACACCCTGGCCCAGCCGCCCGCCACCCGCTCCAACCTCGCACTGGTCGCCGCGATGGTACTGGGCGGTGGTCTCGGTCTCGGCGCCATTGCCCTCTTCGCGATTGTCTTCGTATACATGTCTCGACCGGCCGAGCCCACGGTGCCTCCCTTTTCGGCAGTTCCGACCAGCGCCGCTCCAGTGCCTCTGGATCCACCGCTCGAGCCAGACCTGCTCGCAACCGACGCCAAGGTCATCGAGGATGCCTCCCCCGATACCAAGGCCCCGCAGCGCGGCACCACGCCGGCCACAGCCGGAACCGCACCACCGGTTGCCACCACCGCGCGCCGCTCGAGGGTGAAGCTCTCGTCCCCGGTCGAGCGCACCACTCCAGCGGCACCCGTCCCCGCTCCCAAGTCCCCGCCTCCGCCCGAGGCTGCGCCGGAGTCGGAGCGCACCCCTTCCGAGGCCCAGCCCGCTCCAGCCGAAGCATCGCCTGAGGCCACCCCAGATGGGCCTGCAGACACCGCCGAAGGCTACCTCTACGTCACCTCACGTCCAAGCAACCTCGAAATCATCATCGGTGGTCGCTCCAGAGGCTCCACGCCCAAGCGAGACATCCACCTGCCCGTGGGCACCCACACCGTCACGCTTCGAGACCGGAACACGGGCGAAGAAATCACGCGTACCGTGCTCGTCCGGGAGCACCAGCCCACGGTCCTGAAGGTGGAACAATGAACGTCTTCTCAGTCGTCTTCACCACATTGTTCATGACCACGTCCGCTCAGGCGCGCGACTCCGTGGCCATCCTGCGCTCGGACTCGCTGCCTGTCTACGATGCGCCCATCGAGTCGTTCACGCAAGCCCTCGGACGACCCGTGGAAGTGCACGACATCCGTGGAGAGCGTGAACGCGCTCGACGCATCACAGATGCATTCACCGACGATCCACCGGTCGCGGTGCTCGCCCTGGGAGCCAAAGCGGCGTGGGCCGCCCAACAGTATCTGCCCACAACCATTCCAGTCGTCTATGCCCAGGTTCGCGACCCGGAGAGATACGGCCTCGATGGCATCCACATCACCGGCATTCGCATGGACATGCCCCCCGCAATGGTGCTGGCTCAGTTCCGACTGCTCGCCCCCAACGTTCAGCGGGTGGGAATCCTGCTGTCGGCGAGCAACTCTGATCCAGCCGTCGGCGAGGCCATCGCGGCCGCCAAGGACGCCGGACTGACCGTTCGAGCCCAGCGGGTCACCAGTGAGCGAGACGTTCGAAAGACCGCTGCTACCATGGCCCGCTCAGTCGATGCCATCTGGCTCTTGCCCGACCCCCTCGTGGTCACCCCACCCACGTTTCACTTCATTCGGGATCAGACCTCGCGCGCTCGAATTCCCCTGTTGGCCTACTCCGAGACACTCGTGGATGCCGGTGCACTCCTGTGTGTGGCCCCCGACGCAAAAGCCATTGGAATCCAGGCAGCCCACACAATTCGCACGATTCTCGACGATGGCACCACCGCCGGAACCATCGCACCCGTCGCACCCAACAGCGCCCGTGTGGTGTTGAACGTAGACGTTCAGCAGGCCATTGGCCTCCGCATCGACCCCATGCTCATGGACTTCGTGGACCAGACGGTCCAGGAGAAGCGAGAGCGCTGAGCCCCAGCCGCTCCACCATCTGCCCCACCCGCACGCGAATGCTGTGATCGCGATGCACACGCTCGCAGCCAGCCTGCGCGATCGCTTGCCTTCGCTCCGGCTGCTGCAGATAGAAGCGGCACTTGTCGACCAGCTCGGCGGGTGTTCGATAGGTCTCCAGCTCGACGCCGGGCCGAAACAGCTCCAGCAGCTGGGGGCTGTGTTCCGCAACCAAGAACCCGCCGGCCGACATCACGCCAAAAATACGCATCGCTACGGCATCCTGCTGATAGAGGCGTGGGACATCGACATGGATTGCGGCCGAGGCGTAGATCTTCGGCAAGTCGGTGAAGTGATCCGCCCAGCCGTTCCAAGACACGCCATGCGCCAGGGTCAGAGACCACCCGGCGTCGCCCCAGACCTGCAGTCCCAGCGGCCCCAGATGGGAAAGCCAGGAGAGCCGCTTCTCTGCGGCGCTGACTTCGCCCATCAACAAGGCCAGATCGACCCCCGCATGCGTGCGGCGAACCCGTGCACGCAGACCGGGGCAGACACTCTCCAGGATCTTGGGGATGATCCAGCGGGACGGGTCCTGTCGTTGAATGGCCCAGACGCGCTCCAGCGAGGCTAGGGTGGATGGCTCGTGGGCAAGCATCTCCCGAATCGTGGCCTGCATCCGCTGGCCGCTCTCGGCCATCGACGCCCCCACAAAGGCAATCGGCACGGTGGGTACCCGTTCAGACGGACGATACCGGTGCGTGGGCGCGGCCAGTGGGAGATGCTCCACATGCCGGTAGCCGGCGCGTCGCAGGGCGGGCAGGTTGTGCTGCCGGTAGGTAAACACGACGGTCTGGTCGCAAGGTCCGTGCACCGGTGCTGGCCCGCTCGTGTTCGGGTCGATCTCCCAGACTGCGAACGGAATGTTGTGGGACCGCAGGGCTTCCGCGAGCCCTTCTTGGGTGTTCACTGCCAGAGCCATCCGGGCGCCCGTGGTGGCGAGGATGTGGGCATGCTCCGCCGTGGGCAAGTACGCCACGTCCCATCGGAAGACTCGCCAGCCAAGGGCACGCAAGCCCTCGGCCACATCATCCACATACAGCTCGCCCTGGACCATGAGCGCCACAGGTCCTTCTGGCTGCAACATCGACTCTGCATCGGCATAGGCCGCACGAAAGTCCGGGTGCCAGTGGCGCTCGGACTCGGGAGGCACCCGAAAGTGCAAGAGATCCGGCCCCAAAAGAGGCTTCCAACGGCCCTCACGAATGGCGTCGGCACCATCCACCACCCCGAGTACGTACTGCCAGATCGCGTGGTCCGGATCCCAAGAAATCACCACCCGACGGGTGTTCTCCAGCAGCCAAGCGAGCCGCTGCCCCGCGCCGAGCCCCAGAAGAATGATGGGCGGACCCTCAACTGAACACTGCTGGATGCGCTCCATGCAGTGTGCATCACGCAGAAGGCGTGGCCGTCGGAAGCGAGTCCAGGTGGGTGCGCCATCGTCATCCACACCCAACCGGCTGTCGGGAAGGGGTTCTCGCAGCCGCAGCGCAAGCTCGGACGACATGGCATCGAGATTGGCCTCACGGAGTTCTTCGGACGACATCGGCACAGCTCCAGCTCGGGCCACTCGGCCCACCACGGCGGCCCTGTATCCAGGCCTGGAGAGACCCGGTCAAAGCACGCGCGCCCGACCGCAGATGCGCTCAGAAGATGTGGTCGAGGTTGATGTAGAGCTTGTTGGCCCAGTTCTCCACGGGACTGAAGCCTGCGTCCACGCGCACGATGAAGTTGGTGTTCCAAGTCACCCGTAGGCCGCCACCAGTGCCGTAGCCGGTCTCAAACTGATCGAACTCACTCAGGGATGGCGCGACCAGTCCGTAGTCGAGGAACGCCACGGTCCCCAGGTCGACTTTTTGCTTGCCAGGAGTGAGGCGCGCAAACGTGAGCCGAAGCTCTTCCTGCACAAGCAGCTTCGTGTTGCCAATCAGCCGCCACTGCCGCAAGCCGCGACCACCAGACTGCCCCCCCACCGCGGAGTAGTCCACCAGACCGCCCATGCGGACCATTTCCTGCGTGGGCAGCTCGCCGAACGCGGTGTCACCGACCAGGCGGCTGGCCGACACCAGCCACTTGTCGATGAGTGTCTGGTATTGGCGATGAGTGACGTTGATGCCGCCGAAGCTCCACGCCGAGCCACTGAATGCACCCGCACCCCGCATCGAGAACTCCGACCAGTAGCCAGAGTTCGGCGCGGGTTCGTTGTCGCGATTGTCAAACACCATGCCCGCTTGGAGCACACTCGCGAAGCCGTCATCGTTGCCCGCAAGCTCTCCGGTGGCGAAGTAGGCGGTGTCGTAGAGACTCCCGGGCCACGGATTCTGGTCGGAGGGCGTGCCCTGCATGTAGTAGCTGCCACGGTACCCAGCCATGATCTCCACCTTGTGGGGCAGATCCTTGAGACGGATACGGGTCTGTACGTTCAGGTAGGGCTCCGTGTACCGGTGGAGGTAGTACCGACGCAGGAAGTCTTCGCGCTCCGTTCCGGTCAGCCCTGCGGTCTCAGCGGCGGCTTCGGCGACCGACTCGGAGTCGGCCCCACAGTGCCCATCGCCCACGTACCCACAAAAGTTTGCGGCCAGCGTGGAGTAGTACCCAGCTTGGGCGGTCACGCGCAGCGGTAGGTCAGCGACGTCGAGAGCGTCGAGGCGCACCATGTGGGCATGGACGTTCTTGGTGGTCAAAAATACGCGCAGGGTGAGCCCATATTTGTAGGGGCGCAGGCCATCCCGGTACCAATATCCGGTGCCGATGACGCCATAGCCAAAGCCTTCATCGCTGTTGTAGTTCAGCGCCGGGAGTGCTCCCATACCGAAGCCATCTTCGGGAGGCTCCTCATCGGCCGCGAGCGCGAAAGACGACAAAGCAAGCAACGCAGCAACAGAGACAGAGAGCAAGGCAGACTCCTCTTGGACCAGTGATCGGCGACAGACCTGCAGACCGGTCTTCCCAATCTTACGTCGTGCGCGAGTGGTGACTGGTCCTCCATCGAGATTGCATCACTTGTCGCCGACTCCACGTACGGACACGCACCAAGCCAAGGACTCG
>CAJWOS010000321.1 GCA_913044235.1 uncultured Pseudomonadota bacterium | reverse complement strand
CCCGCCTGCTCCGCCATCACCATTCGACCAGCCGCGTCGTATTCCCACCGAGCCTCCAGACCAACGGGGTCCCGAAGCAGCTGGATTTGCCCCTCTGGAGTCGTCTCCCAAGTCCAGCGCAGCCCATCGGGCGTCTCGAGGAAGCCCCCATTCAGCAGTCCGCCGACCCGCCATACGGCACCGCCCGGACCGACCACATCGGTAAGGTCGCCGCGCACATGGACGGTAGACACAAAACCACGGGGATCTTCCCAGGACTGGACCTGCCCAGTCTCAGGGTGAAGCTCGGTGCGGACCTGCCGACCTGCGCCATCGCGAACCACCCAGACCCGGTCATCCTCAAGGAAGGCAGACCAGGCGGTGCCGAGGGTGTCTTCGACCCGAACCCCTGCGTCGTAAGAGACTCTTCGCCGACTCGAGCCGGGCCCCAGGACCTCGGTCACACGGCCTTTCGAGTCGCGCTCCACCCGCATCCGCCGTCCCGATGACCAGGTCACACGCTGCACCCTCCCAGCGTCGTCTGCGCGAACCAGGAGGTCCCCTCCGGTCGTGGCCCATGCGGTGACGGTCCCCGCCGCCCAGGATCCGTCCGACTGCAACACGCCCGTCTGCGGATCTCGAAGCGAGATGGAGCCATCCAGCAGCTGTAACTCCGCTCGCATATCGGGCAGGTCTGCCAGCGTGACGGGACCCACGCCACTCGGCCCAAGGACTGCACCCGTGGGACCCGACGGCACCGAAGCCGCCGCGCCACCCATGAGCACCATCGTGAGACCGCTCAGCCATCCCATCTCGGGCTCCTACCAGTCACGCAAGGAAGCGCCCCGGCTCACGGTGTGGCATACAGCAGCATCGAACCCCACAGGCCCGGATCATCCCGGTCCTCTCCGAGCAACGCGTCCCGAAGCAAAGAGTCGCGTCCCTCAGCGTTGGCACGCGAAATCCTCTTGTCGCGCTTCACCGCTGCCCAAAACCCGTCGAGCATCCGCTCGTGGACGCCGTCAGGAACACTCCAGCCGGTGAACAGCACCGCCCCCGCACCAGCGTCAAGGAAGGCTCGGGCCCGCTGCTGCTGCTGCTCAATGCTCCCATCGGCCGTAACAATGACCAGTTCCGCCACCAACGGGATGCTACGCACTGTAGTGAGCTCCAGGTCGCCATCGCCGAACTCAAATCCACCACGAGCGGTCGCTTCGACAGCGTCGATGTGGATGTACCGAGCACGAGGGGCCAACTCAAAGTAGTTGGCCAGCTTGGCGTCGCCCCCTACGCATGTCTCACGGAAATCCGGGTCGAAGAACCGGTGTGCCACGGAGAGGTTCACGGAAGGCTCACCCCCGCTCGTGCAGACCTGAGCAGGCTCGTTCATCCCGCCGTTGGCGTCTGTAGACGCCTTGCCTCCGGCCTTGCCTCCGGCCTTGCCACCGGCCTTGCCGGGTGGCGTTGCAGCCTCGTCACTGCCCTCTTCGCCGTCCACCTCAAGTATGGCAGGCTTGCCAAACGCGAGGATGTCAGGACCTTTCCGGAATCGTTCCGGATCGAGAAGCTCCTCGGTAGTGACATTGATTCTGCCCGCACTGTCGAGCATCGCGACGGTACGGATCTCGGCAAGCCAGCGCAAGCCCTTCGCCTGCTCCGGGAAGGTCGTGAACATGAACTCCCGCAGCTCCCGCGGCCCGAGCACCAAATACCATCCATGGCCCGAGAGCTGCTGGATGAAGGGGTCAATCAACACTTTTCGCAGGACATTCCCGCCTTCGTGCGACGAGCGAGCTTCGGAATCGGCTCCGATACGCAGTGATGATGCATGCTCTCGAATGTTCTGCATCACCGCTCGAGAAGCACCGAGAGACTTGATTGCGCCACTGCTCGGCGTGATCACGAGCCCGTGGATATTCCCACGCTCGACGACGTAGGAAAGGATGGAAAGCTTGCGGTTGACCCGCCGAATGTCCGCGAGTGCCGGCGGTGCGGAGGGAATCACCCGCGAGGAGAAGACGCTGTCCGAGGCTGCAGCCTTTTCAGCAGCCTCGAGTTTCTCAAAAGCATCCACAGGAAACGCATCTACGCCTGCGTGCCACCGAAGCACACCTGCGCGCACAAGCGCACTCGCGTCGAGGAGCGCCTTGCGGGTTTCATCATCCATCCCAGCAAGCAGGTCGCGCCCAACCGAGGCATCGGACACCGCTCGGTCGACCAGGTGACCCACTTCATGACAAGCAAGCGCGCTGCCCAGGGCATCTTCACCCGGCTCACCCGCTGCAAGCTTCGCGAGGTCTTCGAGGTACGGAACACCCTGTGAGCCATCCAGCGCAGTGCCGGTGGCCATCCCGCCCCAGCGGTACAACGGCAGCGCCTCAACTGCATCCCTGAAGGTCTTTTCGGTCTTGCCCCGTCCGGAGCTCAGAGCCGCTCTCGCATCGGCCCACTTGGCGATCCCGTTCAGAGCAGGCCCTTCGGCGGTCACGGTTTGCCCCTCAGACAAACTCCGCCACCCTTTGACCACAGGCGGGAGGTCGCCTTCCGGGAACACAGCGGCGCCCGTGAGCAACATCCGGCGAGCAGCAACTTCGTAGCCCAGCGCTGCCCCCGCATCGTTCGCGGGAACCAGTCGGCTCAGCTCGGTGAGGGTCTGCGAAGCCACGCTTGGTTGGTGACGACGAGTGGCGGTATCGCGCGCGAGCCGGGTCTGGACCTGAAGGCCCAGATTTCCAGTACGGTCGGCATGGCGTACCGCCCGATTGAGCCAGTCGCGTGCGTCACCGCCCGCCACCTCGGCACCCGCAAGAGCGAGGCGAACGAACTCGCGCTCCGACAAGCCGGAGGTGGGCAGTGCACGCAGCCCCTCCTGGATGTCCCCAGCCACGATCTCGTACAGACCGCGAGCCGCGAGCCCGTGTGGCCCCGAGAGGGTGTCGCCGCTGGCTTTCAGGCTCTCGGCGTCGCGGAGTTCCCAGGCCGCCCAAAGGCTCAAATGCATGACCTCGTCACGCTTTGGTGAGTCGGGAGAAACCTTCTTCGCTTGTGCCAAAGTGACCGACGGCTGACCCGACTCGAGAGCCGCAGCGGCAAGCACCGCCCGCAGGTCGTCGTTCTTTGCTTCGTCGCCCCCGGCAGCCTCGAGTGCCACCCCCGCGGCATCTGCAAGGAGGTCTGCGCGAAGCGACTTCGCGATGGATTCGCTCAGTATCTTCTGAGCATCGTTGTAGCGCTTCACAGCGGAGTTCTCGACCGCCGCAAGCGCCGCTTCATGCGCCCACTCCGACACCTGGACCGGCGTGAGGACCGTCTGGCCGCGCTTGGGCTTCACCGTGGTGGCGAGCCGCGCCCGAGCCAGATTGACCTCGACGATCGCCATGGGTTCGGCAGTCGCGATGGCTTTGTCGAATTCGGCCAATGCTGCGTCGACCTCACCCCAGCCGGCGCGTGCCTCACCCCGCAACAAGGCGGCACGCCAACCCGCGACGGCCTCGGCCGTCTCCGTGACCGAGCGTGCGCTCCTGGAGTCCCGAGCCTTGACGAACGCCACGAGGGCCGCAACCGGATCGGTCTGAGCATCCGACACCGGTGCCGTTGCGCCAGCCCGAACGGCTCGGGCCACGAGTGCTGCAGCCGCATCGGGTTGGTCTGCTCGAGCCTCCAGAGCAGCCGCAAGCGCACCCTCCGCATCATCGGCCGCCAGCTTCAGCTCCGAGGTGAGGATGGCACGGTCGCCCGTGGTCCCCTTCCCTGCCAATGCGGCCTCGGCAGCCGCAGGCTCAAGCTCGCGCACCGCCGCTGCGAAGCCACCCCAAGCAGGCGAGCCCTTATCCAGCAGCTCGCCAAAGGCTTTCGCCGCTGCGGAAGCATCCCCGCTCCACGCTGCCCTGCGTGCTTTGGCGAGCGGGTCCACCTCCACCTCAGCCTGCTTCGGCTCCGCCTTTGCCTTTGCTTTCGCCTTGGCTTTCGGCGGTTCGGGAGCACTCGCCTGCTCGGAAGCGACCGGTTCAGGTTCAGATTCCCCATCACACCCGGTCACGAGAAATGCGGAAATCGCGATGGCAGTCAGCCAGGATGCGCGCATGTCGGACTCCTAAGTCGCCGAGATGATTACCATATCGAGAGCAAGAGAGTATGCATCCCAGGACCGAAACCCAGTATCAGAAGACGTTCTCGACGCATCACACCGCAAATTGACAAGCCGGTCCCGCTGCGCGGCCCGCGACTTCTGCACCCCCATCGACCCGAGAATCGTCCACCATAGTGGCGATCGGTCCCCTCAAAAGAGTCCACCCGATCCCGGTCGCCTGCCTACGGCATCCGTCACACTCTGCTTCCGCGTCCAGAAATTGCTGTCGACACCGGTGGGCAAACCCCATCGACCCATGGCTGTCGGCTCGGACCGATCGGACGTCCACACACTTCGGAAACCCTGATTCGCTCACGCAATGGTCTCACTCCCCATGCACCGGCCGGCGCGATACGGGAGGCCGAACACAGGCGACCCATCCATACGCTAGGGGTTGACGCAACCCACTTTCGTGGGAAGCCCTCCGGTCGCCCCCGAACGGTCGCGCGCCCCGCCGGCCGTCCGCATTGGCTCCTGCTCAGAGGCACCCGTGGCAACCACACCCGACGACTCCTCCGGCCAATCAACCATCGACGAGAGTGCATCTCAAGTCGAGATCCTTGATGCTGACGCGCTGGCAGACGAACCACTACCGGAGGATGAAGCCGAGCCTGTCGACGCCGTGCGACCGCCCGGCCCCTCCGCGCGACAGCCTGCGCCACTCCTTCCCGCGATGCGGCCTTCGTCGCGTCCGGCACGCTCCGGCGACCTGCTCGGCTACTACCTGGCCGAAGTGCGTCGCTATCCGTTGCTCGATCCCGAGGAGGAAAAGGAGCTCGCGATCCAATACCAGGACACGGGTGATCCCGAGGCAGCACAGCGCTTGGTGACGTCGAACCTACGGCTGGTGGTGAAGCTGGCGTACCAGTACCACCGGCAGTGGGCGAACGTGCTCGACCTGATCCAGGAAGGCAACGTAGGCCTGGTGGAAGCTTTGAGTCGGTACGACCCCTACCGGGGCATCCGCTTCAGCAGCTACGCACAATACTGGATCCGCGCGATGATCCTTCGGTTTTTGATGGACAACTACCGAATGGTGCGTCTCGGCTCAACGCGACACGGCCGAAAGCTGTTCTTCCAGCTCCAAAAGGAACGGGATCACCTGATCAAGCAGGGCATTCACCCCAGCACGCTCGCGCTGTCCAAAGCCTTGAACGTGCCCGAGCAAGAGGTGATCAATGTGGACCAGCACCTCTCCGCTCCCGCGATGTCGCTCGATGCTCCCACCAGCGCCTCGGGCGAAGGGCGCCCCCTCAATGAGGTGGTGGGGAACGACAAGGCGGTCAACCCAGAACAGGATGTGGCACGCAACGAGCTCGGCGAAGTCTTTCGTGCCCAGCTCAAGACGTTCGAGACGACGCTCCGCGACGAACGGGAGCGCACGATCTGGCATGAACGCCTCACCGCTTCCGAGCCCGTGAGCCTCACGTCTCTCGGGAAGCGCTATGGCGTGAGCAAAGAGCGCATTCGACAGGTCGAAGCTCGGATGAAGCGCCGACTTCGAGACCATCTCACACGAGAACTCGGCGACGAGATCCCCATCTATCTCGAAGCACCAAGCGACTGACGGCCCCTCACGATGCCCTTCCTGGCGCCACCGAAAGACTGGTGGATCCCGGCAGAGGCTTCAGACGAGGCGCCCTCGGAAGGGCCCGCCATTTCGCACCAGAATGGCTCTCGGCAGCTCATCGACAAGCGCATGAATGGAATCGGCGTATGCCCGCTCGTCCCCTGCCGATACCTCCGCGAGCCCGAGAAACACCAGAGCCGCCTCCCGCGAGCGCACGTGGATGGTGTCGACGATGGAAATGACTGGATCCTGTACCAACACCTCGACCGACGCTGTGATGCGGCCGCTCTCCAGCAGCCGTCGAAGGTCGGCAGTGACTTTGGGGACCGCCGCAGGATCGGACGAAATGCTTGCCAGCGTGATGCGGGAACGGCGCCAGTCATCCGAAAGGCTGAGCAGGTGTGCAAGCAACAACATGAGGTCGCCGTTCTGTGCCCGGCCTTTCCACCAAACGATGATTTCCGGTTCTTTGATGCCCGGAGGCGGCGCGCTCTGAACGCCGCGCACAATCATCGTGGACTTGTGAAGGCTGGCCAGCTGGCGACTACGCACCAGCATGTCTGCCAGTCGGTCGGCATCGTCTCCAGGCCAACCAAACACCACCATATTTGAGTTGATGCCACCGAAGCCGTTCGCCTGCGCCACAGTCATAAAACCGGCCTCGAGATCGGGAACCGCGATGACCTCGGTGAATGCCAGCAGCCCTGCGTCTTTGAGGAGGCCAACGTTGCGCCTCCGCAGCTCCAATGCGTGCTCGACATCCGCGGTATCCGCTTGAACCAGCGTGGTGGCCGTCACGATGCCACGGTCTTGGCCGAACTGACTCGCAAGCGCGACCAGATCGATGTTTCGCGACAAATCGATTGAAAAGACAAGGATGTGCGGGCGCCAATTTCGGGGGTCGTGGCGAGCTTGGCGCAGCTGCAACATGGACATGCGCGCCATCGCAAACCATAGGCCCGTGCGAAGGTCGCCCCAAGCGGCACGCAGCGTGCGACGCCGGAGGTACCACCAGATTCCGAGTTCGATGATCACCGCGAGGAAAAATGCGGTGGGATTGATGGCGAACATTGCCACGAAGCATCCACCAGCACCGATAAACGACATCCACCACGGGACCCGAATTCGGGGGCGATAGTGGGGATCGTTGACCAGCTCTTCGAGGCCCGCCGCGAGGTTCAGCATCCCGTAGGTCGTGAGGAAGAACATCGATACAACGCCAGCAACAGCGTTGAGGTCGCCAAGCGCCACAGCAGCCAGAGCCACAGCGCCCGAGATGTGGAGCGCGAGCATCGGCTCACCGGTTTCCGCGTCGATCTCACCGAGCTTCGCGGGCACAAGGCGGTCCATCGAGAGCGCTTGCAGTGTGCGGGGAGCGCCGAGGATGCTGCCGATGGCGCTGCTCAGGATCGCGCCCCAGAGCCCCGGCATGATGAACCAGGCTCCTCCCGTGGCGATCTCGGTCCACAAGAGCTCGTTGTTGCGCAGCTGGTCGGCCGATGCGGCATGGCTGAGAACCCAGGGCGCGGAACCGTACACAATGAAGCCGGTCACAACCGCCAGGAGTACACCGAGAGGGATCGAGCGCGCCGGATCTCGGAGATCGCCCGAGAGCCCTACGCCCGCCAGCACCCCCGTGACCGCGGGGAAGAAGACCGCAAACACTTGCCAGAAGCCCCCATCCACCCACTCGCCGCGCAGCGGCGTATTCTGCACCTCGAAGTCAATGCCCGACACCAGCGCCACCAGTGACACAGCGATGAAGAGCATGATTGGAAGCTGCAACTTCAGCGCCAGCACCGTGCTCCGCGCCGCCACCAGCACCACACCAATGACAATCAGCGCCGCAATGACCTGGACCGGGAGGTTGGGCCAGACGAGCCGAAGGCTTTCCGCCAGCCCATAGGCGTAGAGCGTGACCGACAGAGCCTGAGACAGGTACAGCGGAATGCCGAGCGCACCGCCCAGCTCCAGCCCGAGACTCCGTGAGATGATGTAGTAGGCACCGCCCACGCCCACGCGCATGTTGGTGGACAGAGCAGAGATCGACAGCGCCGTGATGAAGGTGATGCCATTGGCGAGCAGGACGATTCCCATCGCCCCGAGCACCCCAGAATTCCCAACAACCCAGCCCATGCGCATGTACAGAATCACGCCCAAGATGGTGAGAACCGTGGGCGTATACACACCAAGGAACCACCCCAGTCCGAGGCCTTGGGGGCCGTTGTTCGACGGTTGTGCGGGTGGGGAAGTCATTCAACCTCGGTGTAGCGGTCGGGGAACAGGGGCGCGCAGTCTATCGGGCCCGAGTCGTTGCGTGCAGTCAAGCCGGCACATGCTCCAGGAGGCGTGCGATCTCGAGCTCTGCCTCCGCAGCTGCGCGGGCATTGAGGCCCGCGCGTTCGAGCTGACTGATGTCTTCGGCCAGGTTGTCGAGCGCCGACTCTGCGAGTTGTTGGTCGCCGATCCGCGCCATCTCCTGGAGTCCGGACAAGGCATCGGCCACTTCCGAGAGCAGCCCCTCCGTGCCGGCTCCGGCCTCGAGCTGGACCTCGGACCCGGCCACCACCGCCCGGGTGCGACAGCGGTCGGCAAGGTAGCCGAGCGTATCGGCCAGCCGGTCCATTCGATCCTGGAG
>CAJWOS010000320.1 GCA_913044235.1 uncultured Pseudomonadota bacterium | reverse complement strand
ACCCCAAACGGCCGGTCAACTTTGCGGAGCTTTGAGGCCGGGTGGTGTGGAGTGCGCAGGGCTCCGGGGTTTGTGCAACGAAATGTCTCGACAAGAACGATGGTCCTCGGGGCGAGCAGCGACCGATCGGTCGGCGCGAAGCGGTGCCTTCAATTTCGAATGGTCGCTCAAGGTCTGTCCCTACGGTTCCGATGACCGGGTATCGGCTCCCGATCCGCAACACCGGCGATGCGGCCCCAGTCGTCTGCAATTCAGCAAACGACACCATGGAGTGGACAGAGGTGGTGGTGAGTGAAGACACAACGAGGAAACTCGATGCTGATGCGCCTCCTCGTCTGGGGTGCCTCACTCGGGCTGCTCTATGTTTCCATGATGGCGGTGTTCGTGGGTGTGATGGCACCCGCGAAGCTGGTGGAGCCGGTGGTGGAGACGCTGGCTGCAGCGGAGCAGGCGCATCGTGACGACCGGCTGTACACGCAGCTCGTAGAGCGTCTGGCCATCGCAGGTCGGGCGCGACTCGAGCCGAGTGAGGCTGTGCAGTTGTTTTCGCCGTGGCAGAACTCGGAGTTGGGTCGGGTGGAGATCTCGGCCACCGAGCGGCGCTACCTGGATGTGAGTCTCTCGAAGCCGTTGGGCACCACGTGGTTGAACGTCGAGCTCACGGCACGTGAGCTCCGATGGTCCGATGGTCGCTTTGAGACGCTTGTGCTGGACAGCCTTTCCATCGGAGGTTGGGACGTGACGGCGTTGAGCCGGGGCAAAGACATCTCGGGTCTCGTGAATCGTCGACTCGGCAGCATCATGCGGCGCAATCCCCATGCTCGCAGCCTGAGCGAGGCCATCTCTGCGCTGGAGTGGAATGGCCGCCATCTGATGCTGGATGTGCATCGCGATCGGTTGGATGCAGCATTTCCGCGGGCGATGGCCCGCCGCTGAGTTGCGGGTTCTTCGACCCTTTCACCGCCGATGGGCGCACGGAAGGAGCGCGATGAACGACTCGATTGGGGGAAACTACGCGCAGACCCAAGCAGACCGGCGTTCGGTATGCCACACTCCCGCAGCGGGTTCGTTACGCCTTGGAGCAGGAACGCGCAGGTCGGGTGCGGAGCTGGTCATGCAGAGGGTCGCTGGGCGCTCTGCACACAGGAGCGGGTATGTGGTGGTTGTGCTGGGCCGCAACGGCGCTGGCGGGAAACTCAGCCGTCGAGCTTCGCACCGCACTGGCTGCGGGCGATGTTCGTTCCGCACGGTCCGCGGTCGGTGAGCTCGACACCGCGCTGGGTGGTTCCCGGTCGGAGGTGCTGTCGGTACAGCTGGCGTTTCGGTATCAAGCGCAGGGCGCAATCTCCGACCTGCAATCACGGCAGCGCGAGATGCACGAGGCGTTCCGCAATGCTTGGATCGTTGCGCCCAATGGCCGTCCGGATCGCGATGTGCTCACCCGACCCGATCTCGTCGATGCCTACGGAGCCGTTCAGTCCGAGGTCTTTCGGTCCGAAGTCGTCGACCTGCGTTGGATGAAGCTGCCCGAAAATGCGCCGGTTCGGGTCGACGGGGTGCCGGTCGGAACGCAGCCTGTCTTTCGGGGACGACACCACGTTCAGGTGCAGTGTGCCGACGGCAGTTGGTCGTCTCAGTGGACCGTGTTCAACCGCGCGGAGGACTGGGCGCACGCGTGTCCGGATGGTGCGCTCGCACCATTGACTGCAGAAGGTGCGAGGTCCAGCGAAGCCACCGTGCTGGAGATTGAGCTCTCGGGCCGTCCGGACACCGCGCCATCGGAGTCCGATGCGGCTGAGCCCGTTGATGCATCGACCGATGCGCCCGCAGATGAACCAGACGACCGCCGCACGCTGCCTCCGGATGCTTCTTGGTACGAGCGGAGCATCGCTTGGGTGCGCGACTTCGAGCTGCCCCGGTCTCCCAAGGGTCGGCTGCTGCTGGGTGGGCCCGTGGTGGGCCTGGGCACGGGTGCAGAGCTGCAGTTCGTGCCGGGTGGAGACTCGGGCGGGTTCTTCACCACGGTGGCCGCCACTCATATGCCGCTGCATGCGAGCGCTGATGGGGTGGACCTGTTGCGACTCACCGCCGCCGAGCTTGGGGTCGGATACCAGCCGGCCAACGCGGGCGCGGTGGGATTCGAGGTCCGTGGCGGGTCGGCCGTCTACCATGACACCGTTCGCTACACCGACGGATTTCTGTACCTCACGGGTGCCGCAGGTGCGCGGTGGGATGCACCAGGGACCGGACGCGTGCTGTTTGTGGGACTCGCGTATACCGGAAATCTTGCTCGGGGGTTCGTCGCGCCCCGGGCGTCGCTCGGATGGCAGTTCTGAACCCTGCAGGTCTCGCGGATCGCCACACGGAACGGAGGCACCGGTGCTGGTCAACATCAATCGGAAGCCCTACCGGATTGCGGTGGACCACGAGGCGTCGAAGACCCTCTTGGTGGTCTCGCATGAGCGAAGTGGCACGCACTTCTTGATGAACAGCATTGCGATGAACTCGCCGTATACGGTCGATCCGTTCTTGAATTTCGACCACGAGACCCTCGCCCATGAAGTGAACTTCTTTTCTGCACTGAGCGTGGGGAACTTCTTCGAAGGCCTTTCGCAGATGAAGGTTCCGGGAGGGCCCCTCTTTCTCAAGAGCATCATCAAGTCGCACCACTCGCATGACTTTCTGGAGCCCGTGCTTGGGCGTTCCGACATCCGCGTGCTGTATGTGCACCGAGATCCGGTCGATACGATGGTGTCTTTGTGGCGCTTTCTGCACCGCTGGGACTGGCATGAAGGGCCCCAGACCAACACGCCGCTGGAGCTGGCTCGCCGCGTGCCGGAAGGGCGGCTGGTGCGCTACCAGTTCCGCTCTGCGCCCACATTTTTCGACCGCTGGGCCCAGCATGTCTCGGGGTGGCGACAGGTGGCCGCGCAGCACGAAAACGTGATGTGTGTTTCCTATGCCGACCTCTGCGCCGCATACACCGAACAGATCTGTGCGGTGCTCGCATTCATTGGGCAGCCTGCGCCGGCCGTTGTACGGCCCCCGCCGCGTGAGTCCTACATCCGTGGCACGCAGCGTCCACTGTCGTCGACGGACCGGACGGCCCTGTTGTTCCACATCGAAGAGGCGCTCGCGCGCTACCCGAGGCTGGGTGACCACCGGCGGCCTTCGCATCGGGTTCCCTCGATCCCGTGACCCGCACCCAGCGAGTCTGCGGTGGGTTGTGACACGTTGGGGCTCAGATTGGGCGCGGTGCGGTAAGCTCCGGCGGCCGGGCCGATCCTCACGGCCTTCGACTGGGAGATTTCATGGTTGGTGGTGTTTTCGTTCGCTCCATCCGGGGGGCTTGTGCTGCAAGCCTGACCGCTCTCGTGTTGGCAGGTTGTGCGTCGGACGTCGAAAAGCCACAAAACCCTTTGGATGCGGGATATCGGTCCGTCTATGAAGACGTGATGACCGCCAGTCGCGACACGGCGCGCAACGTACGCAACAAAGAAGCTCGCGCGAAAAAGACCACAGCCGACCAGGCGCGCCTGGAGTTCTTTCAGGAATCGGCCGTGGTGGAGGCGATCGAAGCGGCCCGCAAGGCACCCGAAGGTTCATTCGACCGTGCCCGGGGCGAGGCGTACTACCGCGAACAGCTCATTGCGAGCGCTTGGCGACCCGACGAAAAGGTGGAAGAGGCCAGACTCCTTGCGCTGCTTGAAGAAGCGCGCACCAGCAAAGCGACCTGGAGCTCACCCGATGGCGCCATCACGCTTTCGCTCGACGAGTCCTGGAGCAAGCTGGCCAAGGAAGCGGCCGCGCTGCCCGCTGCAGCACAGGATGGGCTCGCGCGAGATTTCGCTGAGTACAACATGCGCCTGGTCAACGTGGACCTGCAGAGACTCGTGGAGCTGCGCAATCGTGTGGCCACGCGGGCGGGCTTCTCCAACTACTGGGAAATGGCGCTTGCCGGCCATGGACTCACCGCCACTGAAGTCGACCGGATGATCGAAGAGGTCAGCGCGGTGGTCACCCCGCTGAACAAGGCGGTGGTTGCTGCTGAGGAGCGTGCCGCAGCGGCGGAAGGCGTGGTTCGCACCTTCATCAGTCGTCCCCACCTGCGCGAGGTGGCGGGACTCGATGTGGCCGGGGTCGATCCGGACCTGTGGTTTGATGGTGACCTCGCCGAGGAGCGGCTCACGAAGGCACTCGGCGACATGGGGATCTCCACTGCGGGATGGTCAGTGTTTACCGGGCCTTCTCGCTACGTTCGTCCCGGTGCCTTTGCGTTCCCGACGGCGCCGCCTGAGCATGTATCGGTGGTCATGAGCATCGACCGCCGGTGGTCGCTCTGGACCTACGAGGCACTGGCCCATGAAGGTGCGTTTGCCATCTGGTGGACCCATCTCGCTGAGGATGTCTTGGACTCGCCGCCACTGTGGGGTCCGCCTGCGCCCTGGTTCGAAGGTTTTGCGCAGTTTTTCGAGCGCCTCGTGACCGAGCCGAGCTTTACCGAACGCTACGTGCCCGACCTCCCCGCCGACCTGCGCGATGACCTTGCGCGAGACCGCGCGCGCACGATGCTTCGCACGATCAATGACAGTATGGTCCGCACCATCGCGGAGCGCCGTCTCTACGAGTCGCCGGAAAATCTGCAGAACGTTGCAGAATACATTCGCGCACAGCGGATGCAGCGCCTCGGCACCCCGGAGCCGCCAACATCCGAAGCGGGGCTTCCATACGACTCGGCACTGCTCTCGCCAATCCTGTGGAACTACCCGGCATACAGCCCGAACTTTCTCTTCTCGTACATCGCAGAAGCCTGGATCTACGACGCAGTCGTGGCACAGGTGGGCGAACCGGTCGACAACCCAAAGGTGGGGCCGATGCTGGTCGAGAAGGTGATCCAAGGCGACCCCGCCGTGGCGATTCCTGACCGCCTCGAGGCCCTCCTGCCGGGCGAGCGCACGGCGCCTCTGGCCAAGTACCTGGCCCGCGCAGCGATTCCGGCGGGCGAGTCCGACTGAGGCACCCCGCGGCGGGATGCCCGACGGCTCAGCCGCGCAGGGCGCGAAGCCGGAACTTGAGGCGCTTCACGCCCTGGCTGCGGATCTGGCAGGCGCGGGACTCGGTCACGCCCAGCATCTGGCCGATCTGGCGCAGGGTCTGGTGCTCCACGTAGTACATCGTGACCACAGCACGCTCGCGCTCGGGCAGCATGGCCACCGCCTCCGCGACCGCTGCGCGAATCTGCTTTTCATCGAGGGTGTCTTCTGCGGTGAAGGCACCGAGGGAGAGGGTCTCGACGAGCGGCGTGGCGCTGTCGTCGTTGGCGGGTGCGTCGAGGCTAGTGACCTTTGCGATCCGTGAGTCACTCACGTAGGCGTCGTAGGCCTTGGGAGTCATGTCGAGCTGGAGGCGCATTTCTTCGCGGTTCGGCGTGCGACCGAGGCGATGTGTGAGCTCGGACCGCTCTTGGGTGAGGCGTGTGTGCTTGCGGCGCACGGAGCGCGGCACGATGTCGTCGGAGCGCAGGGAGTCAATCATCTGACCCTTGATGCGGAGCTCCGCGTAGGACCGGAAGGGCACACCCTTGCTCGCATCGAAGCGCTCCCATGCGTCGAGCAGTCCAATCACACCGATGTTGACCAGTTCTTCAGCTTCGACTGAGGGCGGAAGCCGGGCCACGAGTCGCTTTGCGATGGTGCGAATCAGAGGGAGATTCTTGAGGACCAGTTGCTCGGTCGTGAGCGTGGTGGTCTCGACGTTGGTGGCGTGGGCGAGTGCGAGATGTGCAGGCATGTCGGGCTCCGGCGTGGAATCGTTTTGGATTCGAGCGTTGCCTGGAGTCACTGCAGGGTTCGTGCCAACTTTTTTCAGGGGGTCATTTCTCGAAAACACCGTGTCGATGGCAGCGGTTCGATACGGATACCGTGTATTTTTTGATACATGTATGTGTGCTGACTGCAGCAACAGAGCCGTGGTGTCTCATTTGAGACGCCCTTCCGTGCCGCATCGGTGCCGAATGCGATAGCCCTTGGTCTTGCTCGACCCTGGACCTCGAAATGTCCGTGTCTTTGTCCTCGAATGCACCATCCGTCGGAGCGCTCCGTCAGCGGCGATTTGCGCGGTTCGCTCGGTTCAACGTGGTGTACAACCTGGGGGTGATTCTCTGGGGTGCGTTCGTGCGGGCCACGGGTTCTGGGGCAGGGTGTGGTGACCACTGGCCGAGTTGCAACGGTGAAGTGGTGCCGATGGCACCGGCCGTGGAAACGGTCATCGAGTTTACGCACCGACTCACCAGCGGAGGGGCGCTGATCCTTGCTCTGGTGCTCTTCGTGTGGGCCATCCGCGTTTGGCCGGCGCGCAGTCCCACCCGACGCGCTGCAGGGGCTACATTTGCCTTCATGGTGGTCGAGGCGCTTGTGGGTGCGGCCATCGTGTTGCTCCAGATGACCGCCGACAACGACACCATTGGTCGCGCTGTGGTGATGGGTTTCCATCTCGTGAACACCTTGCTGTTGCTCGGGGCGATGGTCCTCACCGCGTGGTTTGCTTCCGGGCACCCGGTTCCGCGCCCATCGTCGAATCGCCTGGCATCCTGGCTGCTCGGGATGTCGACCGTGGGAATGTTGGTGCTTGGCGCCAGTGGCGGCGTGACCGCACTGGGCGACACCCTCTTTCCAGCCGAGTCGCTGGCGGAGGGACTCGCCCAAGACCTCTCTCCCACCGCACACATCTTGATCCGACTTCGCGTCTTTCATCCCGTGATTGCGGTCTTGGTGGGCGGCTTCACCATGGTGGGCGCGTTTGTGACTGGTCTCGGGCGCAAGGACCATGGCAAGCTGCTCGCGAATGCATTGGTGGGACTGATTGTGGTTCAAGTTCTGTTGGGTGGTCTCAACGTGATCCTGCTTGCGCCGGTCTGGATGCAACTGATCCATCTCTTCATGGCCGATCTCGTATGGATTACGCTCGTTCTGTTGGCGGCAACGGTCCTCACGCCCGATCGAGATGCCCGACCGCATCCGGTCCTTGCCGAGGCGGCGTCCGCGACCGGGTGAACAGGACCCGCGCCGACCGGTTGCCCACGGGGCACCCGCCTTCTACAATCGCGCTTGCCGCCACCCCGCTGTGGCATCAAGGAACGCATGGATACCGAATCCCAGTCTTCGTCTGGCGCCTTCGTCGCCCTTGAAGTGCTTGCCCGTTGGGATGAGACCTCCGAGGCTGTCTACTCGTTGAAGGAAGCGACCGCGGAAGTGGGAGCCTTGGGCATCGAGTATCCAGCCCGGGCGGTCGACCCTGGTGGTGTGGTCCGCGACATGCGCGTGGTGGTGTTGTCCCCACTCGAAGCGTCGAACCTCCGGGGCCTCATCCACGACCGCATCGTGGCGCTTGGAGCCCTCCGGAATCCGATCATCGGTGCGGCGGAGGCCACGCTGGTGGTCGACGACGGGTATGCACTGATATCGCCGGTGGTTCAGGGCAAGACCCTCGACCATCTCTTGGAGGGGGGGGCCATACCCGCACGCGCCGCGGCGGAGATTGCGCTGGAGATTGCCTGGGGCCTCGCTGCAGCGCACGCTGCGGTGTTGCCGGATCAGATTCGTCCCATGGCCATCCCGCATGGCCGGATTGACTCGCACAACGTCACCGTGTCTGGTCTGGGTGAGGTGGTTCTCACTGACTACAACGTGCACGCAGCACGGTCCTCCGGTGCCTCCAAGCCCGACGACATCTACGGGCTGGGTGCTTTGTTCATCCACTTGGTCACCGCAGATCCGCTTCCTCCGCCACCTGCAGACCCCGATGCTGCGCGCGACGCCGTCCACGAAGACATCGCCGGTCTGTCGGGAATCACAGACGAGCTGCGCGCGCTGATGACCGAAATGCTCGACCCGGATCCGGAGCGCCGCCCCGAGATACGGTCGGTCGCACGCCGACTGCGGCAGGTCATTCCACATCAGGACGGTCTCTGGCTCTCGGCCTGGGCGGAGTCCGTCATCGGTCTTCCGGCCCGGCAGGCGCCGGAATTTGTGATGCCCACCCCTACTTTGGTGACCGAGGACTATGGGCCGGATGAAGCCTCGGAGGGGAATCCCGCGGAGCGGAAGGCCAAGTCCACGGGCGGGGGAAATCCCCGGCTGGTCAAGGTGGGGCGCAAGCGACGCTCCTCTGTGCAAGTTCGTTTTTCGGCACCGGTCCTGATCGGTGGCTTGCTCGCTGCCCTGCTGTTTCTCGGAGGAGGCTTCAAGCTCGCACGCTTCTACATCGACAAGCATGGTCTGTACGACATGTTCGACGGGATGGGTGAAGGTGAAGGTGAAGG
>CAJWOS010000319.1 GCA_913044235.1 uncultured Pseudomonadota bacterium | reverse complement strand
GGAGTGAAGCGCAGTGAAGCTCTTTGGAAGCGGAGAAGCGGCGAAGGAACTAAATTCACTGCATGAAGGTGTTTTTCAAGTTAGGTACCCTTGCTTTTCGAAGAAGAAGTCAAAGTCGGCGGAGACGCGTTGGAGAGCGTGGTCCCGGTCTCCGAGGGGTGGTCGGGGCGTCAGATCGAGAAGCTCGCCGTCACGAGGAAGACCGTCAAGTGCTTGAGCGTGCGCGTCTCGCCGTCGATCAAAACCATTTCGCCAAAGCCACACGCCTGGTCCCCGCGTACGAGGCGCGGTGCGAGTGCATAAAATCCGTGCATTCGGCGATGGTTGAACCAATGCACCTGGTGTCGGCGCTTCTGGATTGCCATCCGCGCTGCGTAGGGCTAGGCCCAGCCGGTGCGCCCGCGGCGGGGTAGGCAAGCATGTCCGATCGCGTCGGCATCGCCCAGAGATGCCAGGCGGTTGTTTGCCCATGCATCCGCAAAGACGAACACTTCGCCCGTGCACTTCCACCGGCTGGCAAATCCACAGCTCGCGGCACATAGTGCGCGCGCATCACGAATGATTTCGGGTTCTTCGTCGACCCCAAAACAGATGGTCGTCGTGAAGTCGCCATACGCATCGGCGTTGGCCGGCGCGAGGTCGATTTCCACAATGGTCCCGCGCTTCAGTGCACGGTCTGCGCTCATCCGCAGCGGCGGTCGGACCGGGGCTCCGAACAAAACGCGGGGGCGCTGAAACCAGGTCACGAAGCCTCGGTTGTCGACTTCGGCCTCCAGTCGTTGGGCAACATCGAGCTCCGACATCCCTGTATCGAGTGCTCGCACGGTCCTTGCCACTGCCGCGATGGTCTCGGTCTGCGCGTGAACGAATGCCGCGCGGAGATCGTCATCGATGGTCCCCAGGTTCTGGGAGGATGCGGCTTCGCTCACAGCGAGCTCCGGGAGTGGCCTGAGAAGAGACGGAAGGAGGGTGCGTAGCCCGACGGGCAGCTATCGCGCATCGTAACGCACCGACGTGTTGCATTCCCAGGTCCGCGTGGGTTGCGCCTTGAACCGGTCGTGGGGCCCCGCCGTAAGCTTATTCTTCCTGGTCGTGAACCGAGTCGAGCGATCGGCGCGGCCCTGCTTCGTAGTCTGCCGGGTTGGCGTCGATGGCGGGCACGAAGATGGCGTCGGGGTCGTGTGCAGGCGGTCCGATCTCCACATGTCGGTCGGGGTTGTAGGGGAGGTCTACGGCTGGAACCGACCGTGCTGGCTTGCGGTGAACGCCGAGCACAGACACACCCGCGATGCCGCCAAAAGTCGCCTGTGTCTGGCCGTCTGGAAGAGGGTTCTCGTTGAAGGAGGAAGAGTCTCCATAGACCCAGCCATCTTCTTCTCCCGCTTCAATCTCTCCGCTGTCGAGCTCCAGCTCGTCGCTGTCCGGATCTGGAAATTCCGAGGCCATGATGACGGTTTCTTCAAAGGCAGGATCGGTACCGGTGGCTGCAGGCGTGGAAGATGTCTCGGAGTCCGATGCGGTGTGGGCTTTGATGGGGATCTCGCCCGGAGGAAGCTCCTCCCGTGGTGGCTTCGCCGCTCCGGTTGACCCGGTCGGTGCCCCCCCTGCCGGAGCCGGGCCTGCGGGTGGTGTGGGTGGACCACTGGGTGCGCGGCGAAGCCACCCACCATTCCCCAAGGCGGACCAGAACCACCGTGCTCTTCCTGCGATGGCCACCACGAGGCCAAGGCACCATGCGAGCGTCAATCCGCGCCAAGCCCAGCCAGGGAGAGACACAACACCGGGGCGCGGCAACGCGCCATCCAGTCGATCGATCGACCACACCATTTGCCCCAAGGTTCCGTCGCCCGGACCTTCAAACCACAGGGGAGGTCGGTTCAGGAGGTTCATGCCGATCGTGGCGAAGAGGATGATTCCCACGATGGGGATGCCCATCAGCAGTGCGAGCTGCAGGATGTTGTACGCCGCCCAGTGTGTGGGCATGCGCTTGGACCGGATGATGACCGCGGCCAACCAAGCCAAGACCGGCAGGACAGCCAATACGGGCAGGGTGGACATTCCCAGCAGGAGCACCACCCAGGTGGATGTGGGGAAGGGCGCGCCGGTCCGTTTTGGGCCGAGAAAGCGCCCGAGCACCCAGGCGACCATCATCCAGCCTGCAACACAGAAGACATGGAGTGCTTTCGTGCCGTATTGCCGACCCTCAGACCACACCACCCATCGCCAATCGGCATTGGTACCCGTGAGGTCGAGTGTGAGCGTGGTGTTGACGGCCGGCGCACCCGGATCGACCGACGAGACGCTCGACAGGAGCCCGACGGGCTGGGGCTCGCTCCATCGGGCCCGGACGCGGTGTGCGCCGGGCTGTAAGGGAACGTCGAGGATGCCGTCTCGCATCCGACTGGCCACGGTCGCGCCATCCACCTCAAGAGACAGAAGCGTTGCGTCGGGCGAGAGCGTGATCGGGTGCTGGCCTCCTTGACTTGTGCGCATGGACAGCTCGAGCACCGACTCTGTTTCCCTTGCAAGGGGGGTGGTTGTCAGGGACAAGGCATCGATGGTGACCGTCTGACCTGGGATGCTCTCGGGCCGTGCGATGGAGACCTCAAGGGTTTCGCCCGGCCACGGCTGCCAAGTGGGCTGCCACTTGCCGTTCACCACGTGTGAGACCGGCGCGAGACCGGGGGAGGTGTTGGTGGCACAAGTAAAGATTGGACTGCATGCGAGCGACCACTGCTCATTCCAAGAGACGTCACGCGGCGCTTCGAGGCGCAGCTGTTCCGACAGAGCGAGGGTGCCGGTCCAGCGCACGCTCGCATCGTTTCCGTCAAAGGCCGCCAGCACCTTTCCGTCGCGCACTTCGTACGAGGCATCGGTGAGCGCTTCACCGGGAAGGAGTGGCACTTCCAGTGTGAGTGGGGACGTGGGCGAGCCGTGCCGTCGAACCACTGTGGTGACGCGCCAGGGGATTCCGAGGTCGAGGTTGCGCTCCACGGTGACCCAGGGAGCGAGGTTGTCGGAGCTGCGGCTCACCGCTCCGGAACCCGCCCCTTGAATGCGTGTGATCTGCAGGGTGTCGTCGACGGTTCCATCCCGTCGGGCGCCCGCCATGCGGAACCCGGGTCCGTCGAAGCGGATCGCACGAGGCGCATGGGCAAACTGCAAGGTCATGCCGTCGCTCGATGTCAGAGTGCCTTCCATCACAACGGAGTGCACGCCCGCAGGCACTCGTACGTGCAGGAAGCCGTCCGAGGCTCGCCGCGTGTCGATGGTCTCGTACGCATCCAGACGCACCGATGCGGGTCGCCAGCTGGCCAGCGGCCCTGGAAGCGCCCAGGATGCAGTCTCCACTGCGTGCACTTCTGCTTCGATTCGGATGCGCGGCAGCCGATCCATGCCAAGATCGCGCACGGTCACACGAGCGCGCGAGACCGACGTACACGCATCTGCACACTCCGATGGAGTGGTAAGTCGCGTCTCTAGCTCCGTGAGCAGCTCGGCCGATGGCGTGGCGTGCCCAACGTTTGGTGCGGCGACCGTCGCCAAGCTGAAGAGAGCGATCAGCGGGAGCCCTTGCTTCCACCACTTCCGGCCATGGGTGTGCCAGAAGCGATCGAGTCGAACCACTCGCCATGCGAGCCACAGGAGGAGAATGGCTTTCAGCAGAGCCCCGATTCGGGTGGCCAGTGGTGGGAGCAGGAACAGCTGAATGGTGTGGTCCGGCGCCACCCGGCCAGACCATGTCAGGCGCGCCGTACGTCCGGTCCACTCCGGAATCCCTGGTCCGGTCTGCACCACGGCCGCAGGGTCGACCTGAAGCGTCTGGTAGAGGTTCTGCTTTGCCAATTTCCGCTTGGACCGTCCTCCTTCTTGCGCGCTGGGGGCTTCCTTGACCTGCATCGCTCGGTCCGGAGCGGAGCGCACGGGCTTGCGAACGGCAGACTCCTGAGGCTCGTACTCCATTGCGTTGAAGGTGTCGGCGCCAGCGTCTGGTGTGAGCGAGGGCCAGATGCGGGAGGGCAGGTCGGTCGACACGTACTGCGCGAGCTGTAGGGCGAGCATCGCGCCAAGTACGATGGCAGCCACACGACTGGCCTTTTGCGCGGTCGATGACATGCTTTTGCGTGACCGGATCTGGTCGTCGGCGGCACTGGCGATGGCTGCCGCGAGCCAGAGCACACCCGGTGCGGTGTCGTCTTGGATCGAGAGGCCCAAGGCCACTGCGGCGAGGGCTGCCGTCCGAATCCCAAAAAATCGTGCAATCGCGCCGACCAGCACGAGGACGAAGAAGATGTCGACCACCGACCATCCCGAGAGTGCGGTGCCGCGTACTTTGTCGGCTCCGGACACGGCGAGGAGGGTCCAGCCGGGAGCGGTGTGAATGGTGGTGGAGAGCGACTGGGCGTCGAGGGCCCAGCCCACGGCCGGGAGCGGCGTCCAGGGACTGGGCAGTCGACTCTCACCCACCACTGAGAGGCTGCTGCTTCGGACTTCCACGCCGGTACCATCGCTCTGGGTGGTGATCACACGGTCGGTCCCATCGACTGAGACGTGACCGAGAACCATTGGCGCCGACACATTCAGGCGCCACTCGTCCTGCATCTTGCCTACGATACGGTCCTGGGTGGTGAGCCCTTCACCGCTGGAGTCCACCCAGATCGAGCGCTCGACAGAGAGGTCGCTCGGAGGCGGCGCTGGTACGCCGCGTCGCATCTCTTCGAAGGTGAGGGTGTCTCCCTGCTGAAGAATGTAGGCTGGATGGATGTGGTGCTCAGGTGGAATTGGCGTGCGTCCAGGCTCCACACCCACGCCCCCCTCGAGTGTGAGGCTCCGGACCGCTTCGTTTGTGGCGACGCTCCAGAACTCGGCGTCGGGCCAGGACGACACGGTCACCTGTGGTGCGGTGAGCTGGGTGACGGGACCCTCCGCGATGGCGTCGATGGTAATGGTCCAGTTGCCTGGTCGTACCTGGGCAGACACTGTGGGCTGCCCATCGCCAATGCGCACGGGGAGCATGCTGTCGATCGCCACGGGCATGGTTCCTGGGAGCAGGATCTCGCCTAGCGACAGCTCACGGGCGCTACCGGCGACGCGCAGTGCCAAGCGAGTGCGAATGCGGACGGGTACGCCATCGGTGATGTGTCGAGTGACGTCGAGCTCGATGGCGTCTCCCTCGGCCGCTTGACGGTCTCCCGACACAGCGAGAGACAAGCGGCCGTCGGCATCCAGACGCGGTTGGTTTACCGCTTGTCCATCGACCGAGAGGCCGACCAGTCCGACAGACGAAGGCAGGAAGAGGCTCTGCGGCCGTGCCTCCCAATCGATCCGGCCGCTGACAGTGTGCGTCCCGGCCTCGAGCCAGATCGCTGGGCGACCGTTGCGGTCGGCGACTGTGGACGGACCGAGCTGGGACCAGACGTCGACGGGCCACTGACCGGCGCCTCCGGGAATGGTGACCCAGGTGGCCCGGTCGACCCGTGATCGCATAGTGAATCGCCCGGACGCTGTTCCTGCGACGATATCGATTCGCCCTGGCCACACGCAGGGAGTGTCCGAAGCGGTCAGGATGCATCCATGATTTGGGTGGCCTTCGAGTACCCAGGGCACCCAGGGCTGGAGCTCGGGCGGGATCGAGGTCTGGGCCCGAGCCTCGAGTGGTAGGGATGTCGCTCCCCAGCACAGCAGCACTCCCACGAGCAGACGGAAGCAGGCTCGGATCATATCGATGGTGAACATGGGCATCCCTGTCGGCTGGGGGAGCACCTATTGCGGGTGCGCTGGAATGTCCGGCCTGGATGGTCTTCCGCGAGCATGCAAGCCCGGTGGACCCTCGGCCTGCGAAAAACGCAAGTGCCCCGAAGGAAGTAGGAACGGGGTGCACACTGGTGCATCGGGACCCGGACCGCCGCCGTACGCGACGCTGCGGCTTGGGCGCTTCCGCTCGGCGTAGAATAGGGACCGCTCCCGCTCCCGCTCCCGCTCCCGCTCCCGCTACCGCTTCCAGGCGGTGTGGACGTGGTCAGACCAGTCCGGGTACACCGGGCCTTCTCCCCAGATCACCCGGTACAGCTGATAGGTTCCGAGCACCCGCTTCACATAGTGTCGAGTCTCTCGGATGGGAATCGCTTCTACGTACTCGTCGGTGGGCCGACTGCCCCAGTCCTTCGCCCACTTCCCAACGTTGCCTTCGCCTGCATTGTAGGCCGGTACGGCGAGGACGCTGTTGCCGTCAAAGTAGTCGTGCAGGTAGTTGAGGTACCAAGACCCGATGGAGAGGTTCTTCTCGGGATTCGTGATGGTGTTCGAGTTGACGGAAATCCCCATTCGGCCGGCCACATGACGGGCCGTCGCGGGCATTAGCTGGCTCAGGCCTCGGGCACCGGCCCAGCTCTTGGCGTTGGGGTTGAAGCTGGACTCCTCCCGTACGAGCGCGTGGAAGATTCGGGGATCGAAGTCGTGGCTGCTCGAGACCTTCTGCACGAGGTCCCAATATCGGTTCGGGTAGGCCTCTTTGAGGATACGGTCGCGGTCCGGCCCGAGGGTCGTGGGTGGGTGGTGGAGCAGGTACTTGTGCAAGTGGTCATGCGCTGCGATCGGGTCGCGCAGGGCCTCGATGCTCGTAATGAAGGCCTCTTCTGAGGGCGTGAGGGTGTTCCGCTCTACTGCTTCCAGCTCGTTGAGCGCCTCTGAGGCCAAGCCCACCCGAACCAGTTGTGCGGCCCGCTGGACGGACGGCTGCTCGTAGAACTCTTGGCGAACCGTCCAATCTCCCGGTGCCCCCACCGGCTCGAAGCGCGTGATTCGGGTGACATGCTCGGGAGCGAGCTCGTAGAGGCGGGCCGCACCGAGCAGGCTGTAAAACCGGGTGGGGTGGTCGGTGCACAACTCAACCAGGCGATCGATGCCTTCCTGCTTGCGGACTGGGTCGGTCGTGAGTGCACGGGGATTTTGAAAGTCGGGATACAAGCGCCAGCGTGCCGACCAGTATCGGGCGCCAGAGACATGCACTGGATCGGCTTCGTAGTCGACCGTTTCCACCATCTGCTCGGCCCAGCGGATGGCGGTCTCGGTGTCGCCCGCGAGGTAGGCCGTCCAAGCCAGGCGCCAGAACCCCTCGGCTGCGAGGTCGCCGTTGGGCACTTCAGTGACCTGACGGGTCCAAAGCTGCTGTGCATCCTGTGGATTGCCGGCGATTTGGAGCGCCACCCCCGCCAGTGCATACCCGTCGTCGGCCATCGTGTGGTCTGGGTACAGCTGGGGGATCTTCCGGAAGGCGCGAGACGCCGACAGCCACTCCTTTTTCCGTTCGTGCGCCTTGCCGGCAACATACAAGGCCTTCGCGCCTCGGTCGCCGTCGATTCCCGCGCACTTGGTGCCGGCCGGCACGAGCACGTCGGCGGCCTTGGTGACATTGTTGCGCTTGAAGTGGCTGCGGCCGTAGGTGTACCACGCGATGCAGGAGGCCTCCGAAGCGGTCTGGAAGCGACTCGACTGTGCATCGTAGAGGCGGGTCGCCGCCTCAAAACGCCAGCTGTTCATCAGCTGCTCGGCCCGTAGCGCGACTTCGAGATCAGTCGCCCGGTACTTGCTGCTGGAGTAGTTGGCGGCCAGGGCCTTTTCGGCACGCGAGCCGGCCTTGTAGGTGGGGTAATATGCCCAGAGGCGTCGCAGGTATGGGTAGGCGCTCGGCGAGCCGAGCCCCTTGCGCTGTGCCAGAGACCACAGCGCGATGTCAGACCCCTCGGCCGGGTCTTCGCGTTCAGCCAGTGACTGCCACACTGCGGTTGCCGCTGTGGTGGCCCCCAGATCATGGTGTGCCTGTGCTGCAAGGATCTGGGCGCGGGGCCACAGCCGGCTTGAGCGCGGAATGGCATCGAGAAGGGGGAGTGCCTCGGCCTGGCGGTCGGCGGCGATCAACAACTCGGCATGGGTGAGATCGCGGTAGTCGCGAGGAGGACCCTCCGACTGACCGATCACATCGATGAGATGAGCAACCTCGGAACCTTTGCCTCGACGCAGCGCCACCCATGCTCGGAGGAAGTCCCGGTCGGGTACTTGCACGCCTTTGAGCTTGTCGTCTGTCAGGCGCGCCAGGCCCTGCTCGGACTGTGAGTGGGTGCGACTCGCGAGTGCAGCCCGCAGGTCGTCGTCCAAGGGTAGGAGCGGCTCAAGGAAGTCCGGGCCGATGCGCACGGTGGGAATGGGGGGGGGCGGTGGCGGTGCCTCGGCCTCCACAAGTGGTGCATCGGATGCGGGATCGAGCGCCGTGGATGGGCAGGCGACGAGCAGAGATGCGGCGCAGATCGCGTACGCGTGAGCACGCATGGATGGTCCGGGG
>CAJWOS010000318.1 GCA_913044235.1 uncultured Pseudomonadota bacterium | reverse complement strand
ACGCATGGAGTCCTCCAATTTGGGGGGGGAGGGTATGGGTCGAGGCTCGCCGAAGTGCCCGAACGTGCCTCGCTCTGTGCTGGCCCCCACCAGGTATGGTGAGGATCGGACTGGGTGTATCGCTTGTGTCTGACTTGGTGCGGACGCTGGCCCAGCCTGATGTGCCGTGTGGAGAGTCGGCCTCCATCCGAACCGCTGGGCGCTGAAGCAGCGGTCGGTGACCGTCGCACTCCGCGTTGCATGCGTCGTTCAAGCGCGGAATGGGTGCATCGACTTGAGCACCTGAAATGACCAGCATCCCATCCTGCGCTACAGAAGCGGCATGACCTACCCTCTGCTGCTCTCGCTCCTGACCACCCTGGCCTGCGCTCAGACGCCTACGTCTACACCCAAGCCCACGCCTCGCTCGCAGACCGCCGCCGGCTTCTGGGACCACTGGGGAGACGGACAGGCGGAGGTGGTCGGCTACAAGCTCACGCAGCCGCGGTACGGCGAGGATCGCGCGGGTGAGGCGGTGCTGATCTTCGTCACCGAGACGTTCACCCATGGGCAGCGCGTGAAGTCTGATGGGGGCCATCCCGACGAGTACCCGGTGATCAAGCTCAACGAGGTCCGGGACTTTCAGACTGGGATCTACGACTACAACGCCATGACCAGTGTGTTTGTGCCTCTGTCGGGAGAGCTTTCCCGAGGACTCACGAGCCGGGTGACCTTCAGCATGCAGGAGTGGTGCGGGCACGCCTACAGCGACCTGCTCTCGGTGCATGCGCTGGGAGCGGAGCCCGACGCGATGGAGCTCACCACCCGCACGTACTTTGACGGTGCCTCACACGGACCGCGTGCGCTGGCGGTGCCTGCCGGCGGGATCGTAGCCTCGGCGCTGCCGGTGCTGGTTCGGGGGCTGGTGGGGGAGCTCGTGTCGCCCGGTGCGCGCCGCACGGTGCCGTACCTTCCATCGGTCCTCGATGCCCACCTGCTGCATGAGCCACTGGCGTGGCAGGAAGCGGAGCTCCGTCGTGCAGCGGAGCCGGAGCCCATCACCACCCCCATCGGTGTGGTGTCAGCATGGCGCTACGAGATCGAGCCCCGCTCCGGCCCGGCGAGCACGTGGCTGGTCGAGGCTGCGGCCCCGCATCGCCTGCTCGGCTGGGAGCGCTCCGACGGCGAGTCTGGCTGGATCACGGGGAGCTTGCGCACGGCCTACTGGCAGCAGAGCGGCGAGGGAAAGGAAGCCATGCGCGGAGCGATCGGACTGCCGGTGCTCGCGCGGCCGTAGGGGCATCGAGGCTCCGCACGGCAGGGTCTCAGGGGTCTGATGCGGATGGCGCGGAGGCCCCCTGGCGGTGGATGGCGATGACCTCGGAAGTGAGCAGAGCCCGCTCGTAGAGCAGGACGCGGCGGAGCGCCCCAGCAAAATCGGGCGCTACGCACACAGCAGATCCGCCGATCTCCCCCAGCTCGCGCGCCAAGAAGGCCCATCCTTGGGGATGAGACGCTCCGCCATCACACAGCTTCTCGTCGACCACCACGCTGATGACCTTGGGCCCTCCGTCCACGATGAAGCCGACCGTGTGTGGCGCACCGTCCCACAGGGCGTGGGGGTGGGCGAGGGTGGTCTGCCAGGTCGTCGAGACACCGAAGCCGTTGGTGATGGTCAGAGCGAGCGCGCCTTCGGCGGTGACCGCCAGCTCGAAGCCCTTGGTGATGGTCTCGTCGGTGGGCTCATCGTCGAGGGCGGCCGTGACCTCTTGCAGACCAGACAGCAGAACCTGTCCATGCTTCACGGAATCGCGCACGCCGCTCACCTCCACCACCAGGGTGAAGCCGCCGCCCGAGCGAAGATCGGGCAGGACCGGGCCGCGGATGTGGGTGCCGGGCGCGGGGCTGCAGTGGTGCATGACCAGGCCATGCGCGGGCAGGTGACGGAGTGCCTGTTGGTGGCGCAGGTGCCACAGAGTGCGTGGCTCGACGCGGTGGTAGCGCACCGCCAGCTTGTTCGACGCCACAAACGAAAGCTGTCCATCTTCCTCCAGCCAGTCTGCGTAGCCGGCTCCGTCCACGATGGCCCAGTCGGCGTTCCAGTCGTCTCGGCTGTCGAGAAAGAGTCCGTCCCACCACAAGGCCACCTCGGGCTGGCTCCAGCGAATGGTCTTCGCCGGGGTCTCGTGCCCGACTGTGAGCCACATCACCCGTCGGCCGCAGTAGCCCAGGCGCTCGGTGTGTCCGTTGTTGTAGAAGAGCAGCGCGAACACGCTCCGGCCGTCGGGGGTGCGCTGTGCGAGGCGGATCGGCGTGATGGCGCCGCGGGGATTGCGCAGCTCTTCCTGGTCTGCCGAGGGCGCACGGCCCGATGTGGGACGGCCCGGATAGTTCAGCCAGTGGGGAGTGTCCCAGTGTGCGCCGCCGTCGCTCGAGTAGCTTGCGGCCAGCCGCCCGACTTCGGTGCGCCACAGGCAGAACACCCGCTGCGGGTCGCGGTCGCTCACCGGCAGGATGTGGGGCTCCTCGCCGAGCTGGAGGGTGCCCGAGGGAGCCTGCAGTCCATCCTCTCCCAAGGGCAACGTCTGCCAGGAGGCCTCGGCGGGGTCGTCGACCGTGAGCAGGTCGGGACTGCGGAGGAAGAACACCTCGGAGCCGGGGGTCTCGCCCGCCCCATCGCGGGTCTTCTGGAAGGCGAAGTAGACGGCACCGTGGATGACCGATGGCTTGTCGCACATGAACATGCCCATCACCCGTCCGCCCCAGGGATTGTCCCGGTCGATGCGGGTGCGGCGCACCGGGATCGGATGGCGTGGGCTCCAGCTCTGGGCCTGGTCGTCGGAGTAGCGAAAGTAGTAGCCCTCCTCGAGCTGCATGTCGCTGCGCAGCAGCTCCACGGTCTCGCCACGGGCATCGAGGTAGCGGTCTTCGCCCTGGTTGTAGCCGTAGAACAGGTAGATGCGCTCGGTGCCGTCGGGCAGGGTGTGCACCAGCTGGTAGCCGTCGTGGGACTGCCGGGTGAGCGAGTCCTCGATGGGGACCAGCGGGCTCCAGGTGCGGCCGCGGTCCAGGCTGCGGGTGCTGTACAGGCGCAGGCCGGCACCGCCCTCGCGGTTGTGGGAGTGGTGGAGGATCACGGAGTACACTGGCGGCGTGCCCACCGAGACGATGTTCTGGCTGTCGTAGTAGCCGTTGAGATCGGAGACCACAGCGCCCGCCTTGGCATCCCGTGGGTCGGTGCGGGGCGTGGGCGGAGGGCAGTGCAGCGGATCGGGGGGAAGTGAAGCAGACACGGGACATCGTCCTGATCGGAGCGCAGGGGGCGGTAGGATACTGCGGCTGTACCGTTGGGCGTTCAACGAGATACGGGCGCCCGCAGCGAACGACCCTGGGCCCGCCGCCCGCCGCACCCCACAAGCGAGGGCAAGATGTCCGACTCCGCAGAGTTCCGATTCATGGGGCAGACCGTCCCGAACCTCACCATTGGGTATGGGCTGTTCCTGGTCCTCTGGGGGGCGGCCTTCTATCTGGAGAGTGGTGCATTTACAGCCGCCATCCCCTCGTTCATCGGAATCCCCATCCTGGTGTCTGGTGCCCTGACCCGCATGCTCCCCGCCCAGCGCAAGATCTGGATGCACGTGGCGGTCCTCTTCGGTCTGTTCGCTTTCCTGGGCGGATTTGCAATCCTGCGCGGTCTTGGCTCGGAGGCCGGCATGTTCGCTCGCCCCAACGCCGCCATTTCCCAGCTGATGCTGCTCGCGACCGGGGGCGTCTACACGGCCACTTGTGTGCGGTCGTTCATCTGGGCCCGCAAGAACCGACCGGCGGACGAAGCCTCGGGCGAGTGAGTCCCGCGCTGCGATGGGCAGCGAGCGGCCGCTCTCCGGGACATCCGCGCTGGGGCGTCTCCTGACCTCTTGTCGTTCCCAGACTGGGGAATCTGCGTGTGCGGGTCCGACGTGGTGTAGAGTGGGAGGGCAACAGGACGACATCGCGCATGGACAAGCCAAAGACGACCACGCTTGCTCGGGCTCAGCCGCCGGAGGAGCTTGTGAAGCCCCGAAGGGGGCGCCCCACGAAGTCTGCGGGAGGCTGGGGCGCGGTTCGCTCCACACTCGAGCACGGTCAGAGTGAGCTGGGCCTCGGGCGCACCGCCAAGCTCCTGATGCAGCTCAACCAGCAGGATGGCTTTGACTGCCCTGGCTGTGCCTGGCCCGATCCCGAGCATCGGTCGGCCTTCGAGTTCTGCGAAAACGGCGCCAAGGCTGTGGCGGAGGAAGCCACCCGAAAGCGTGTGGGCCCTGACTTTTTTGCGCGGCATTCCATTCAAGAACTGTCCACATGGAGCGACTACCAGCTGGGGCGATCTGGCCGGCTCACCCATCCCATGTACCGCGCGCCCGGCGCTGAGCACTATGTGCCCGTGTCGTGGGCGCAGGCCTTCGAGACCATCGGGCGCAGCTTTGCGACTCTGAAGACCCCCGATAAGGCTTGCTTCTACACGTCGGGACGAACCAGCAACGAGGCGGCGTTTCTCTACCAGCTCCTGGTCCGGAAGTTCGGGACCAACAACCTGCCTGACTGCTCCAACATGTGTCATGAGTCCAGCGGCAAGGGGCTGGGGCCGGTCATTGGCATCGGCAAGGGCACGGTCACGCTCGAAGACTTTGAAAAGGCAGACGCCATCTACGTGTTTGGGCAGAATCCGGGCACCAACCACCCGCGCATGCTGAGTGCGCTGCGCGAGGCGAAGAAGGCCGGTGCCACCATCGTGAGCATCAACCCCCTTCGCGAGCCTGGGCTTGAGCGCTTCAAGCACCCCCAGAAGGTCACCGACATGCTGGGCCCTGGTGTGGCACTCACGGACCTGTACCTGCAAGTGCGCATCAACGGCGATCTGGCCGTGCTCAAGGCCATCATCAAGGGTGTTCTCGAGGCAGAGGCTGCGGCCCCCGGCACGGTGCTCGATCGAGGCTTCATCGACCAGCGCACCGAAGGCTTCGCGGCCATGTGCGCGGAGCTCGAAGCGCACAGCTGGGAAGATCTTGCTTCCGAGAGTGATGTGCCCGTGGCGCAGCTTCGCGAAGCCGCGCAGATCTATGTGCGGGCCAAGGCCACCATTGTGTGCTGGGCCATGGGCCTCACACAGCACGTCAACGGGGTGGCCAACATCCAGTCGGTGGTGAACCTGCTGCTGCTGAAGGGCAACTTCGGCCGGCCTGGTGCAGGTGCCTGCCCGGTGCGTGGGCACTCGAACGTGCAGGGAGACCGCACCATGGGGATCTGGGAGGCTCCCAGCGACGCCTTCCTCGATCGTCTCGGTGCAGCGCTTGCGTTCGAGCCGCCCCGCCACCATGGCCACGCCGTGGTTCCGGCCATCGAGGCCATGCACAGCGGAGCGGTGAGCCACTTTGTGGCCATGGGGGGCAACTTCCTCAGCGCCGCCCCCGACACGGAGTTCACGGCGGAGGCGCTCCGGAATTGCGCGCTCACGGTCCAGATCTCGACCAAGCTCAACCGCAGCCACCTCGTGACCGGCACGGAAGCCATCATCCTGCCTTGTCTCGGACGCACCGAGCTCGACACCCAGGCCTCCGGCGAGCAGTTCGTGACGGTGGAAAACTCCATGGGCATCGTGCACCGCTCCCGCGGCAAGCTTCCGCCGGCGTCGCCGCACCTGCGCAGCGAGCCTTGGATCGTAGCGGGCCTCGCCAACGCCCTGATTCCAGACGATGCCTGGGACTGGCAGCACTGGGTGTCCGACTACGACCACATCCGCAACCTGATCGAATCCGCCATTCCGGGCTTCGACGAGTACAACCGGCGGGTGCGCGCCTGCAACGGCTTTGCCCTGCCCAATGGGCCGCGCGAGGGTCGGTTCACCACCAAGAGCGGCAAGGCTCACTTCACGGTTCATTCGCTGCCCGACCTCTCGCTCGCACCGGGGCGGTACTGGATGATGACCACCCGCACCCACGATCAATACAACACCACCATCTATGGTCTCGATGATCGCTACCGCGGCATCCGTGGCGAGCGGCGGGTGGTGCTGATGAACCCCGAGGACATGGCGGCTGCGGGGCTCGTCGACGAAGACGTGGTCGACGTGACCAGCCACCACGAGGGTCAGACCCGCACGGGCCGGCGCTTCATGGTGCTGCCGTACTCGATCCCGCGAGGTTGCCTGGGCAGCTTCTTTCCGGAGGCCAACGTCATCGTGCCGATCCGCCGGTTCGCCCGCATCAGCCTCACGCCGTCGTCGAAGTCGATTGAGGTGAGCCTCTCCAAGAGCACTGGGCACACCACCTGAGTCTTGGGCTCGGGCGGACGCACTGCATGGGCGCGAATCGGCACTTCGGCGCGATTCCGGGTGTGCTCATGGGTTCTGAGCACTTCTCCGGCGGCACCCACGGAGAGCAGCGCTTCAGGGTATGCTGGCGCCGAATCGGGCCGGACCGGTGTGCGTCACGCTGGGTGCCCTGCTCCGGGAACTGTGCCCTGCGCTGGCGCACCGTGGTGAGAACATCGGCATGACTCGAACTCTGGCTACCTTCGTTCGTCCCGGCTCGTTCTTGAGCCCCGCAGAGCAGGCCAACCCGGCGGCCACCATCCTGGTGGGACGGAAGGTGGCCAACACCAGCTTCATCCGGGCTTTGCTGCGCTACGGCAGCTTCGACCGCTACTGCTTTTTCATCGGAGAGAGTGGCGACCTGCAGGAAGTGCAGCACCTGATTGCCGGCGAAGACCCTGGCCTGGTGGAGCGCATTGTCGTGCGCAACGCCATCGAGCTGCCGGACGCTCTCGCGCATGGCATGGTCTCGGTGGTGCACCAGAACACACACGTAGACCAGATGGGCACGCTCATCGCTCTGCGCGACCGCTACGCCCAGCGGGCCATCCCCATCACCAGCCAGATTCACTCGCTCAGCTACCCCAGCATGATGCAAAGCTACGCCAGCACCTGCCTGGCGCAGCCCAGCGAGATCGACGCGGTGTTCTGCTCGAGCGGCCCTGGCCGGGAGGTGGTCGAGCGCTGCCTCACCAGTGTGCTCGAGGGCATGGCCAGCCAGGGCCTGAAGCCCCAGCCACCGCGCTGGCATCTGCCCGTGGTTCCCCTGGGCATCGACTGCAGTAGCCTCGAAGGAGGGAACCGGCAGGCCATGCGCCGCGAGCTTGGCATCCCAGACGATGCCTTCGTGGTGCTCAGCATTGCCCGCTTCACCGAATTCGACAAGATGGACATCTTCCCGCTCCTGTCGGCGTTTGCGAACTTCAAGAACGCCGTCGCACGGGGAAAGCGCAAGCCGTGGCTCCTGTTGGCCGGTGCGCGGCAGGGCACCCGAACCCCCGAGATGGTCCAGCTGTGGGCCAAGGCCCGTGGACTTGAGGGTCAGGTGAGCCTTCGCATCGACTTCTCCAATGCGGAAAAGGCCAGCTTGCTCGCTGCGGCGGATGTGTTCATCGCGCCCTCAGACAATCCGCAGGAGACCTTCGGCATCACGGTCATCGAGGCCATGGCGGCCGGGCTTCCGATCATCGCCGCCGATCTCGACGGCTACCGCGACACCGTCTCCAATGACGTGGGGCTGCGGGTGGCCACCCACTGGAACGGTGACACCGAGCGGCTCTCGTCGATGGGGCCGCTGCTCTACCAGCGTCCGCTGCACCTGTTCCTGGGCCAGAGCATTGAGGTCGACCTGAAAGAGATGGGTGCGGCCATGACCTTGCTGTACCACGACGATGCGACCCGCACGCGGATGGCCAAAGCGGCGCGGGTGCGCGCCCGCACGCGCTACGACTGGAGCCAGGTCATCCCGCGCTACCAGGAGGTCTGGGACGCCCTGATGAAGGGCCCCTTCACGCCGAAGCCCCACAAGAAACACCCCCTTCTGATGGACTTTCAGCGGGTGTTTGGCCACTACACCACGACCGTGCGCGAGACCGCCCGGATGGTGCGGCGTTCGGCCTTGTCCCGCGCATGTTGCCACGAGACCAACGGCTACCCGGTGTACCCCGAGCTCAAGAACCTCTTCGACGACAACGGTGTACTGGCGGCGCTCCAGCTGGCTGAAGCACCGGTCTCGATCGCCCGTCTCGAGTCGGCGCTGGAGGCTCGCCTCTACGCCCGCACGCCATGGCGGGCGAGCATTCTGGTGGCGTGGCTGATCAAGCACGGGCTGCTCGAGCGCTGCTGAGGTTTCCTCGAGCGAGGCGGCCTGCTGTTCGGTGCGCCGCGCGAGATCGTCGGCGACGCTCTGCATCTGGCCGCCATTGGCCTGAATGGTTTCGGCGCCGTCGCGGATGCGCGTCATCGCGTCGCGGATGCGGTCCACGGATTCGTTGAAGTCGACCCGCAGCACATCGAGCTTAC
>CAJWOS010000317.1 GCA_913044235.1 uncultured Pseudomonadota bacterium | reverse complement strand
ATGGCTCGTCGAACGGTGCGGGCGGTGGCGGTGGCGCGGGCTGGTACGGCGGCGGCGGCGGCGGTTCGTTGTCGACCTACTATGGAGGCGGAGGCGGGGGTGGCTCCAGCTACGCGCTGTCCGGCTCTGTGCAGTCCGGAGCGGCCGACGTCGCGGCCAACACCGCGGATGCAGACTACGACGGGCTTGCGGGCACCGGCGGACAGCCGGGCACCTGGCCGTCCACCACGTCGACCGACGGAGAGCCCGGCCGGGTCGTGATTCAGTAAGGGCTGGGGAATTCGAGCGACTCCGGTCTGCCTTCTGCTGCCTCCAGCGAGGCTTCAGGGTCGAGGGGCGCGGGACCGCGCGTTGGGCTGGGACTCCCCATGCTTGCGCGCGGTTTGCTGGCTCTTGTCCTCGATCACCTGCTCCAGGATCTGGTCGGGCACCAACCAGAGCATGAGCGTGGAGAGCACTTCAGGACGCCTGCGCTGGAAGCGCCAGCCGTTGGATGCCGGCTGAACGAACCCCTCCTCCAGCCAGACCGATAGGGCATCGGCGAAGGACTCCGCGAAGGTGGTGTTGAAGATCTTCTGCACGCGCTTTTCGTCGACAAACGCGTGGTCGCGAATGTCGAAGATAATGAACGTTCGCAGCTCGTCGGAGGGGTCGATGGTGGCACCCCGGTAGGCGGTGCGGCCAGACTGACCGGCTGCGGGGATGGTCTGTGCCGAAGCGATGCCAAAGATCTGGCTTCGAGCCGATGGACCGAGGCCCAGGAGGTTGTGCTGTCGGCCTGCAGTATTGGCAAGCTGGGTGTAGCCGTGGCGTGGCCCCCGAATGCGAAGGGTCTTTCCCGCGCGGTACTTCGCCGCCAGCGACTGTAGGTCTCTACCCAGCTGACCTCCCAGGTCGCGGAGGTTCTGGACGGATGTGTACCGGCTACGGCCTTGGGGATGGAGCGTGTGGAAGTGGTGAGAGTCCGCATTGTGGAGTGCGTAGCCGCATCGGTGGGCAAGTCGCGCCAGCCGATCCCGAAAGGGGTCGTCGTACCGTGCGAGGGCATCGCTGGCCCGGTCTCTGGAACCCCCAAAGTGAGACTGCACGTAGCTTCTCGTTGGCGTGAGGTGGAAGAGATCGACGCGAGGACGCCGGGGATGGAGCATCAAGGCTTCGGCATCGGCAAGGGTGTCGTCTGGTGTGACGCCGGCGAGCCCGATGAGAACGTCTACAGCCACGGTGCTCAGCAGCGGACCGGGCAGAAGATCGAGGCAGCGATCCACGGTGCTCGGCCCTTGTGGCCCGCGGTTGTGTTGCACATTGACGTGGGCACTTCGGGTCTGCACGCCAAAGGAAAAGTGGTCGAAGCCGTGGTCCACCATTGCCCGGATCTTGGAGGCGTTGACGGTGGCGGGGTCCAGCTCGATCGACCGACTTGCGAAGGGATGCCATCGAAACTGGGCGTCGAGTCCTTCAAAGACCTCTCGGAGAATGGCGGAAGGCAGCACGGAGGGGGTTCCCCCGCCAAAATAGAGCGCATGGAAGGAAAGGTCACGGACTGCGGGACCGAGCGTGCGCATCGAGGCCAGCACCCGGTCTCGCCATTCGCGTAGACCATCAGCGCTGGAAGGCTTCAAGCGGTCATAGTTGCAGAAAGCGCAGATGGACTTGCAGAAGGGAACGTGCACATAGAGGTGGTTTGCAGACCGCCCACCCGACGCTTCCGCAGCAGACTTCCACAGGCCGGCCATCTCGGCCTCGGACCACACCCGGGGCTTGCCACGCATCCATGCAACCTGCGAGGGGCCGATGAGGCGCTCGACTTGGGCCACTCGCGCATGGAGGTGTCGCCGATGGGCCAGCCAATCGGCCGCTGGCGGTGGTGGGAGGGTCGTGGGTTCCATGCAGCAATACTACTGGAACGGCGGCCTCCGCATGTTGCATTGCACCCGTGGTGCGCCATGCGCTGGGCGCGAGTGGCATGCGTAGCCTCAGAGGACGCGGTGGGCTGGGTCTCGCTGCGAGACCCAGCCCACCACCAGACGGTGTCCTCAGCGCCCCTTGGAGAGGGTCTTGGTGGAGGTGCTTCCCCCCTTCAGCAGCGGCGCGGGGATGCAGGCCAGCCGCTCTGCAAGGGCAACAGTGGCACACGCCGTCATTGCACCCGTGTACCGGGGAAGGTCCCACAAGCTGTCGCTGTAGAGGATGCAGGCGGCCCAGTAGCACTTGTCGCGGCGGCAATCGACGGCCCGCAAGCATTCCTGGATCCCCGAGTTGGTGGGATCTTCTGCACAGTCCGGCTCATCGCCACACTCGTCGAGAACGGTGTCTTCAGTGTCCAGTCCGCCGTCGCTGGTCATGAACTCCACAAGCTCATAGTCGCCATCCACCGCCTGGCCGATCTCGAACGCAATGTCGTCCGATTCGGTCGAAAAGCGCACCGAGTCCCGACCGTCGAGGTCGAAGTCCCACATGGCACCTTGCGTCACCGCTTCGGTCACGCGGAGTGTGTCGACACGGTCGTAGCCACCGCTGGCATCGTTTTCATAGATGATGATGCTCGCCGAGTCGGGGGCATAGGCCATGAAGTCGGTGAAGCCGTCTCCATCGAAGTCTCCCGAAAAGACGAGGCTGGGGCCGTGCTTCATGCGAACCTCGATTGGGTCGTCGAAGGTGCTGTCGCCGGTCGCGCGGTGGACGCGAACGAGTCGCTCCGACTCGAAGGCCATGTACACGTCGAGCAAGTCTTCATCCGTGTCCGACACCCCTGTGTGGACGTGGGGCGTCGACCCCTTGCTCGTGGTGGCGACCGAAAGCGAGAGCGTCGCGCTCTTTTGTTCGTCTGCTCGATCGGTGACGGAGGCGCGCTGGGGAGCAGTGGCCTCATCAGTGGCGTGTTCCTCGCCACATGCCGTGGTCCACAATCCGAGAGAAAAGAAAAGTGCCAGACGGTTCATGACTGCTCCGGGGTTCTCGTTGTGCTTGAGACCCTTTCACCGTAGGACGACGGTGTGTGGCAGTAGGGTGCAGCTCGGGTGCAGTTGTGGTGTAGGCTGAAGAGAAGACAGCGACGGCGCATGTGCACGCTGGATTCCCCACTCGGACTGGACCTGAGCCGATGCGGCTTGCGAGCTACAACACAGCTTTGTGCGTGAGCGGCGGTGAGCGCGCGCGTGGCCTTGTGATGGGGAACCAGACCCGACGCAGCACAGACATCGGATCCATCGCACTGATGCGGGCACCGTCTCCGGCGATGGTCTCTACATCCATCGACGGCCTCTGAGGGAACCGCCGTGCGCTTGCTGCCTCTCCTCGCCTTTTCCTGCGGCGGTGTGTCGCCCGAGCCCGCACCGTTGCGGATCGAGTCCATCTCACTGTTCAAGGCCCAGCACGCCTTGGCACTGCCCATTCGCAGTGTGACCCAGCTGCCGCTCGAGACCTCGCCGGGCGAGACCACACCGCTGGAAGAGCGATGCCATCGCGCACCCCCGCCCGCATCGCTTCCCCCGCTGCCCGAAGGCCTGTCCCGCCCCGCCACCGCTGTGCTCCGCACGGATGGTATCGAGCTCGATGGCCAGCGGATCCTCACACTGGACTTGCGCGCGCCGTCCACCCAGGACAGCCTGTTGATCGAGCCTGTCTATCGGGCGGCCGTTGCCGGAAGAGAGCGCGCCGTCGCACTGGCCGAGTCCTGCAGCGATGCCTTTGCCGTTCCACCGGTGTTGAACATCTTGCTGGTCGTAGAGCCCACCGTCGACCAGAGCTGGCTCTCCAAGACCATGTACTCGCTCTACCAAGCAAGCTTCCCCCGCATCGACATCGTGGTGCACGACCCCACGCCCACGCCCACTCCGGTCGCGGTTCCGCTGGGGGGTCTGCGGGTCGAAGACCTCACCTTCAACGATGGGTTGGTGCATCCGCCCCCACAGCAGGCCGCCAAGCCCTTCACATGGAGCGACCTGGACATGGACGGCCAGCTCACGGTGCCCGACGGCACCGGTGGGGCGCGGGCGATTCCGCCGACGCAGGCGGTCCCGAGATTTCTGGGTCTTCCAGTACCCCCAAGCCTGTTTCTGGGACTGGAGAGTGGCATGGAGGTCGCACACCTGTGGCAGACGGTCGACCAGGCCTACAGCGCGGATTCCTACTGCATCACGCTCACCGGGCTGAGCGAGTCATCCGGTCGCGCGGCACCCCCGCGCCCACCCGCGACCCCAAGCATCGCACTCGACCTCCCGCTCGACGGCACCGCTTCAGTGCTGTCCTTTCAGCTCCCGCCGTTCGGGCGGTCCGTCTCGGACAATGACCTCGGCTTTCGCTGCGCGCTCGTGGTTCCCGAGTGAAGGGCGCAGCAGCATCACTGCATTGAGGCCCGGCGGTGGACCGCGCCAGCTCCGACAAATGGGATGCACCCGGAGGATGGGGCCCTCGTGACCAGCTGCCCGGCGGGTTGCCTCAGTCGGGACAGACGAGCTCAGGCCGATACTCGATGTCGATCGCGCTGCGTGCGGGAGGCAGAGCCTCGGCATCGAAGACCACAGCCTGTGCGGTGGCATCGTAAGACCACCCGGACGAGGTCACCGCGCCATCCGTGCGCACCACGATGGTCGCCGCCTCGGGTGCGACCGAGAGACTGTACGTGTCCGACGGGGTCAGGATCAGCCCACGCGCGAGCTCGGCGCCCAGGAACTGTGCCAGCGCTTCCCAGTCGGAGGTGCACACGCTGGAGAACGAACCAGAAGTGGCCATGGTGGCTTGGTACATCCCGTCGTAGGCCTCTGCCGTGGAGGTGCCTGCGGCGTTCTCCCGGGTGCAGCCTCCAGGGTAATCGCCCCCGATGCCGTGGATTCGGACCATGTCTGCCCGAGCCTTGAGCGCCTGAAATGCAGTCACATAGGTGCTGAATGGCGACGGACTGCCCTCCGGCTGATCCGACATCCCCACGAGGCCGAGGTGTGCGTCGGCGCGCACGAAGCCTTCGTTGCATCCGCCCGTCGCCGTCTCCGCCAAGCCTGCTTCCATCATCGCGAAGGCGGCTTCTGCGTTTTCACCTGCGTCGGAGAAGTCGGTGAACGCTGAAAACACCCCTTCCTGGTCTGCCGCCGCCGTGCTTGCGTCGAGGTAGCCGACCGCACCGGAGATGCACGCATCATCGGTGTTGACCGCTGCGATCCTCCAGTCGACACCGAGCGCGTCGAGTGTGGAGGTCAGCTCGGTGATGACGCCTTGAAGGTCATCGATCTCGTACTGCATCGACGAGGTGGTATCGAGCGCGAACAGGATGTCGATCTGGTCTTCCACGGAGGCGGTGAAGGAGTCCACTACGGTCTCGATTGCCGGACTGGTGCCCTCGATGGTGGCCGTGTGCTGGGGATGATCGAGGTCGGTCGACGTGAAGGTGAGCGCCACCCTGTCGCTGCCCTCATCCGAGGGCGTATACGAGGTGTAGAACACCAGCTCGTCGCCCGGACGGAGGACCCATGGCAGCGCGCTCGGCTCCGTATAGGACAGCCCGACGTCGCCGGTGGACGAGTCGACCGTGAGCTGTTCCACCTGCAGCTCCTCCGCGCCCGTATTGACCAGCGACAGAGTCTGGTTGGCAGTACAGCCCTGCTCCACATCGCTGAATTCCACGACTTCTGGCGAGAGCTGCAGCGTACCGCCCGCCCCCCAGCCGGTGAGAGGCGCCGTCCAGTCGGCGGTGCTCGGGTCGTCGGACTGGATGCGCAAGGTCCCGCTGTGCTCGCCATAGACCTCGGGACGGAAGGTCAGGGTCTGCGTGCGAGCCTCCCCCGCTGCGAGGACCATCGGGTAGCCACCACTGAGCGCGAAGGCCGCATCTCCCTGCACGGTCGCGAGCCCGATGGTGAGTGGAGCCGTGCCGAGGTTGGAGAGGGTCACCGGCTGCTCAGCGATGCCTTCCAGTGGAACGCGGCCAAAGGAGGTCACCTCAGAGACCGCAAGCTCTGCCACGGCCGCCGCCGTGTCTGCAGAGTCTGCCGTATCGGCGGTGCCTGTGGTGCCTTGGCCTGCCGTGTCCATCGTCTGCGCAGGGGCACCTTCCCCATCCGACTTGGATGCCTCATTGGTGCATGCTGTGAGTAGAGCCAGGAGGAGGATGGAGCGGGAACAGCGAGGCACAGTGATCACCGGAACGCAGAGTGCAGACGGAGCACGGAATCAGGCGACAAGCGCCTGCACAAACGGAAGAGAGACAGACGACGTCCACCACCTCTACACTCTACCGGAACCCACCCCGTGGAGGCCATTCGACCACCCGTGCGCCTCCGACGGCTCCCCAACCCCCGGAAGTCATCCAACACCGCCCGTTGCCGCACCGGAGACTCTGGCTCCGGGGCTCGAGGGGAGACTCCGGCTCCCCGAGCCGAAGCAGACCCCGAAGGCGGGCTGCGGAGGCCACAGCAAACGGGAGGCCCACCGCAGGCCCACACGGTGGTAGCGTGCGCCCATGTTGATGCTCCTCCTCTCTGCTGTTGTCCACGCCACCCCCACCATCATCGAGGTCCCTCCAGGACAGGTGGCGCCGCCGGGTGCTGCCCCTCTGTTCCGGCCCGCTCCGCGCCGGGCCCCCAAGGCCTTTTCCGCCCTGGGACTCGACCGACTCCATCGCATCGAAAGCGGCATGGTGCCCACCCACTTCCGCGCCTGGACCGACCCCCGAGGCTGGCCCATGGCCACACCCAGCGACCCGTACCTCAGCTGGCAGTGGGGGCTGTCCAATGATGGCAGCTTCTCGGAAGACGCACAGGCCGGTGCCGACATCCAGGCCTTCGACGCCTGGGACATCGAGACCGGCAGCGGCGTGGTCATCGCGGTCCTCGACTCCGGGATAGCAGTGGACGAGCCAGAGCTGTCCAGCCTGTTGTGGACCAACCGGGGCGAGATTGCCGGCAACCGCATCGACGACGACGGCAACGGCTATGTCGACGATGTGCTGGGCTGGAACTTTGCCGGAAACGATGCCAGCCCCACCGACCACAGTGGCCATGGCAGCAATGTGACCGGCATCGCCGCCGCCCAAGGCAACAACGGCACGGGCTTCAGTGGGGTCTGCTGGGGGTGCGAGGTGATGACCCTGCGGGTTCTCAACAACCAGGACTATGGCTACTACTCCTGGTGGAGTGCGGCCGTGGTCTATGCGGTCGACAATGGCGCCGATGTGATCAACATGTCTTTGGGCGGATACACCGAGGACATCCCTCTGTGCCTTGCCCTCGAGTACGCAGAAGCAGCGGGGGTTCCTGTCGTGGTCTCCATGGGCAACAGCGACGACGACACCCCTGCCGTGCCCGCCTCCTGTGCCACCGCCATCGCCGTGGGCGCCACCGATGTGTCGGATGCCCGCGCCACCCCCTTCGACTGGGGCGGCGGCAGCGCCTACGGCGACCACATCTTCCTCTCGGCGCCCGGTAGCGTGATCTACTCCCTGGATCGCAACCCCGGCGACTACCGCTGGTACTGGAGTGGCACCAGCCAGGCGGCTCCCCACGTCACGGGCCTGATCGCTCTGCTCAAGTCGATGGAGCCCAGTCTCGACGCCGATGAACTTCGCTACTACCTCAGCGCCGGCGCCGAAGACGAGGTGGGCGACCCCGCCGAAGACACCCCCGGCTGGGATGCGTACCACGGCCACGGTCGCATCAATGCCTACCAGAGCCTCTTGCTGCTGGAAGCCGACCAGGCCGACGCAGACGAAGACGGCTACAGCATCCTCAATGGCGACTGCGACGACACCAACCCCGACATCGCCCCCGATGCGGTCGAGCACTTCGAGACCGCCCGTCATGCTTTCACCGACGCGTTGGTGGCCCATGATCTCGCGTCGGAGGGGCGACTGGCGGCCGACGCGGTCGATCTCGGGATTCTCGCCACCGATGAGCTCGCCGACGCCCATGCCGAGATCCTCCTGCATCGCCGCTACGGTCGAAAGACCGCTTCGCCCGCGACCCTGGGGACCACGATCTGTCCTCGCACCGATCCGAAGGCCATGGAACGCACCCTCAAGGAATTCGATGTTCTGACGATTCCTTTCCGGTGGTCGGACGTCGAGCCGGTCAGAGGAAAATTCGATTTCACTCGACTGGACGCGTGGGTGCAGTGGGCGAGCAAGTCGGGCAAGCCGATCATCGCCGGGCCCCTGGTCGATTTCGCCCCCGGTGCGCTCCCGGCCTGGGCCGAGGTCTATCGCCACGACTACTCCACGCTTCGAGATCCGCTCTACGACTACCTCGACCAGACCATCGGTCGGTACATCAATCACGTCAGTCTCTGGAAGATCAGTGCCGGGATGCACCTGTGTCGCGGCGGGCGCCGGCCGCTCGCGGAGATGGTCGATGCGACCCGGACCGCCACCCTGGCGGTTCGACGTCACAAGCGATCCGCGCGAAGCATGATCGAGGTCCACGACCTGTTCGGGGACA
>CAJWOS010000316.1 GCA_913044235.1 uncultured Pseudomonadota bacterium | reverse complement strand
GCATGCGCGAGCGAGCTCGCCGACCGGCGAGATGGCCCCGAGGCTGTGGGCCGACTGCTCAATGCCCATCTCGGTCCGCTGGTCGCACTCTGCGCAGCCTGGGGCGGAGACATTGTGAAGTTCGCCGGTGATGCACTCCTCGTGTGCTGGCCGATGCACGAGGACGACACCGACCTCAGAGACACCGTCCTCGCAGCATCCAAGTGTGGCCTTGCGATGCAGGCTGCCATCCGTCGACTGGCCCATGACTCACTCGCCCAAGTCCTTCCCCTGCGGGTGGGGATCGCGACCGGACCGATTCGAGTGCTGCACCTCGAGGTATCCGCCGACCGCCGGGTCTTGCTCGTGTCTGGCGATGGTATCGACCGAGCCACTCGGGGCGCATCGCTCGCAGCTCCCGGAGAAGTCTGTATCGGCCGCCTGGCGCACCAGCTCGTTGGAGAGGAGATCCAGACCACGCCACATGGCGTTCGCACGGTGCTGAGCGGTGTCTGTCCGCTCGCCCCGCTGGAGGTTCCACTTCCCGCACCTCCGTGTTGGAAGCCCAGCTTTGAGCGGTACCTGCCTCGCATGCTCCGGGACCGCTCGCGGGTAGAGCGCCGAGGATGGATCACGGAGACACGAGTGGTCACCGCGATGTTCATCCACCTGCCCGACCTCACCGTGGGTGCTGCGCCCACCGAGATGACCCGCTGGCTGCAAACGGCCTACCGAGTCGTGCGCGCACATGGCGGCGTCACCAACAAGGTCTCTGTCGACGAAAAGGGTGCCACTATGCTGGCCGTGTTCGGGCTTCCCCCGAGGGTTCACGAAGACGATGCCACACGAGCATGCCGTGCGGCCTGCATGATCCAAGCCGCGCTGCATCGAATCGGGATGACTGTTTCCATCGGTATCTCCACCGGACGCGCCTTCTGCGGTGAGATCGGAGGGGAGACCCGGCGGGAGTACACCGTCATCGGCGACACCGTCAATACCGCTGCCCGCCTTTCCATGTCCGGGCACAATGCCATCTCCACGGATCGCAGCACCGCGCTGCAAGCCGAAGCCCACCTTCAGCTCGAACCCCTTCCAGCCGTGCTGCTGAAGGGCAAGAATCGACCCGTGGCGCGCTACCGCCCCATTGGTCCTCGACAGTCGATACCCATCGCGAGTGGCGAACATATCGCCATCGGTCGTTCCGGTGCGCTCGAGCCCCTGGTCCGCCTGGCACAAGGGCTCTCGGCGAGCACGCCCACTCGGACTGTTCGCTTCGTGGGGGGACCGGGCATTGGGAAGTCTTTTCTGGTCCGCGCCGCTGCAGATGCGCTCAGCAACATGGGACTGCGCGTGCTGCAGCTGCGCGCCGACAACAGCAGTAGCGGGCGCGCCGGTGCTCCGCTCCGCGACCTCCTCGCACTCTTGTGGCGGTCCGGACGGTCGGGTCGTGAAGACGAACGGGTCCGTCGCACCATGATCGCAGCTGCAGGCCCCCTCGGGGCGACCCTCTTTCTGGTAGACGACCTGCTACCCGTCCCGATTCGGTCCGGTCGGCGGGTCTCGTCACGCAATCAAACCACCGCCCGAGCGGCGATCATCACGCGCCTGGTCGCTTCCGCACTCGAGACCACTCCGACGGCGATCATCCTCGATGACGCCCATCGAGCAGACCCGCTCACGATGCACGTACTGCATGGACTTGCCACGATGAACGCGCCGCTGCTGCTCTGCATCACCAGCCGCCCACCGCCCGATGCGCCGGCCGAGACGTGGCGATCGCTCGAGGCGCTCGCTCCCGCCTCTGTGCTCCATCCGCTCAATCGCCGTGAGACTCGTCTGCTGCTGTGTGCTCGACTCGGTGTTGCCGGGATTCCACCCCACATCGTGGAACTTGTCTACGCGCGCTCAGGTGGGAACCCGATGTTCATCGATCACCTCGCCGACCATCTGCAGTCTACCGGTGCAGTCCGAGTCACCGATCACCATCTGGTTGTACATGCCGAGCGCATCGAGCACTGGCGAGCCGAGCTGCCGGTCGCACTTCAGTCTCTGTTGCTGTCACGGGTCGATCGGCTCGGCACCGATGCCCAATTTAGCCTGAAAGTCGCCACCACCTTCGATGCCCGATTCGACCTCGAGGGGCTCCGCGCCATCCACCCTTTTGGACGTCGCCGGGAGCAGCTGCGGACCGATCTCGAAGAGCTTGAGCAAGAGGGAATCGTGGAGCGAATCCCCGGAACCAGCGCCTGGAGATTCCGTCATGCACTCGTCCGCGATGCTCTACGAGCCATTCTCTCCGAGCGTCAGCGTCGCGACCTGAAGCGCAAAGCCGAGCGGCACCGCCTTGCTCGCAGCAGTACACCCGGCGGTCTGCCGGCCACATCCCGTTCGCAGAGAAGCGCTTGAACCTGCGGGCCTTGCCAAGGAGTGCCAGCTCCAGCCGCGCCGCCGCCCACTCGCAACCAGCGGCAGAGCGTGCAGACAACCGCCGCTTCGCCGGGCGGCACCCCGCTCAGTCCGTGCCAACCGCGACCGCCCCCTATCTTGGAAATCAGACCGCACCGGGGCACTCTGGCGCTACGCCCCCGCCCGACAGGGGCAGGGCAGGCTTGCTGTAGGCCTCCTGCTGGGCGGTCGCCTCGCACGTGGTGCGACCATTCTCCGACCGCTTGCCGAGCTCTTTCTCCAAACCATTACCGCCCGGAAATGTGCGCACTCCCGTACTTCACTCCCCCCCAATGGGATCGCTGATGGGAAGGAAAGCGGCCATGCCTTTGAGCACTTCGCATCGGCGGGATACGCTCCCTCATCGGGATGATGTCATTTGACTCGAAGCGTCTGGATGAATCCGTCTCAGACGCCATTATCATGCTGAAAACGCCACTTTGTGGAGCGCTCGTGGACGGAGACAAGCCCCAGTTCAATCGCGGCGATGTGATCGCGGGCAAGTACGAAGTCGAAAAGATCTTGGGGTCGGGCCTCATCGGCACCACGTATTTGGTCCGGAACAAGAAGAGCCGCAAGTTCCTTTCCGTCAAGGTCATCTGGCCCCAGCTGGTGAAGTCTGACCGCGACCGCGCCCGCCTGAAAGATCTCTTCGCAGAGGCGAAGGCGATCGAGGGAGCCTCGCTGATCAAGCTGGGTTCCGTTGCGGAGACAGCAGAAGCCACCTTCTTCACCGAAGAGTACTTTCCGTCACAGAGCCTTCGAGAGCTCATCGACGAGTATCAGGCTGAGTCGAAGTCATTCACGCTCCAAGAAGCATGTCAGATCGTGATGAAGGTCCTTGAGGCCGCGGAGATCCTGCACAAAGCAGGAGCCTTCCACCGCAACCTCAAGCCAGAAAACATCCTCATCTCCACCCGGCGCACCGGCCCCGGTGGTCGCAACCTCGTGCGAACCATCAAGGTCAGTGACGGTCTATTGTCCGATCTCGTGAATCCCACGATCTTTGCTGAGAGCTACGTCAGCCGCTCCGACGCCAAGTACCTCGCCCCCGAAATGACCGGCTTCGACGACATCGGCTCTCCCAGCACGGACATCTATTCGGTAGGGGTGATGCTCTACGAGCTTCTGGTGGGCCAGCCGCCGCGAGGCACCTACCTCTCCCCCACCCAACTGAGAGGCGACCTGCCCGACCACATCGACGACGTGGTGGAGATCGCGCTCGGCGAGACGCCCGAAGAACGGTACCCGTCAGCACGCGACATGATTGTCGACATTCAGCGCTCGTTCACCGACGAAGGGACCACCGCTCCCCGCGGTCCAGACGTGAAGACCCTGGCGATCGGCGTCGCAATTGGCATCGCGCTCCTCGGCGCTCTCGGTCTGTATTTCATGGTGCGTGAACCCCCGACGAACGACCTCTCCGCGGCCGCACAGGACAACGTGATTCGTCGTCAGGTGCAGGCTCGGCATCGGGTACTCACGGAAGGCGAGATCCAGAAGATGATCGAAAGCCATCCGGAGATGCAGTACATCCCCGAGGGTCCGTTCGTGATGGGTCGGCTGCACCAGGAAACACCGAAGACGGCCACCTCGAACGAACCGCTCGCCGAAGAGCACGAGCTGCCAAGCTTCTACATCGACCGCTTCGAGCATCCCAACGTGCAGAAGGGGCCCGACGGCAGCGCGCCGAAGCCCACCGTCAAGGTCACGTGGGCACAGTCCGAAAGTGCCTGCAAGGCCCAAGGCAAGCGGCTGTGTACCGAAGAAGAATGGGAAAAGGCCTGCAAGGGCCCGGACAACTTCGTCTACGCATACGGCGACACCTTCGACAGCACGCTCTGCGGCGATGGAAAAGACAACGACTACCGCATCGGGTCCTACGAAAACTGCATCAGCGGATACGGCGTGTTTGGCATGAGTGCCGGCGCTCGGGAGTGGACCTCTACCGGTAAGGGGTCTGCGGGCCGTCGGGTGGTCAAGGGCGGCATGAAGGCCAACCACCAGCGGGGCAGCCGATGCGCCTTCGCCATGGACGAGTCCGGCGGCTACTCAGATGCATCGCTCTCGTTCCGTTGCTGCTTGAGCGCGGAGAGCGTGCCTCGTGCGGAAGGCGAAGAAGCGAAGCCCACCGAAAAGTAGGCGCGTCAGCGCTCAGCTTCGGGGGTTTCATTCGCAGGCGATGGCGCCGCGACGCGGTGTGCGAGGCGCTCCTGCCACAGCGCCGTATTCGCGCGCAGCTCGCGTCGTACCACTGAATACACACCTGCATCGTGGCACAGCTCGGTGTGTCCCGGTCCCTTGAGCTCTACATTCGACATGGAGCTCTCTCCTGGGCGCGGTCGCAGGACCGAGCATCGCCACGGGCAGACCAGGTCGTGGCGCGAGTAGATGCTCACCATTGGAATCCCGGATGGGAAGGTGTCGGTCGACATCCGCCGCATCAGCCGACTGCCCGGCATCATGTCCCAGCTGCTGGGTCCAAACACACCGGCCCCTGTCACAACCAGCCCTACCGCCGCTGTTGGTGTGCCGTGGTGAGGAGAGCCCAAGGTGATCAGGCCCTTCACCCTTCGGTCTCCGCCATGATGCTGTACATAGTGTCGTGCGATGATTCCGCCCTTGGAGTGCCCCACCACATGGAAGCGCTCCAGTCCGGTCCGTTCGCAGATTCGCTCAATCTTCTCCGCAATCATCTCGGCGAGCGACCCGATCGACCGCGTGTTGAACCGCCAAAACAAACCTCCAAGGTCGAAGCTGAACACGCCATACCCGTCGTCGCGGAGTCGGCGCTCCATCACTTCCCACACATTTCGGGTCTGCATGAATCCGTGTAGCAACAGCACGGTCTCTTCCCGTGCATAAAAGTCGTCGCGGCGAATGATGCGGTTGCTGCGCAAATACACGCGCCGAACGCTGCCGAGCTGGCCACGCAGGATGCGCATGATGCGCCCAGGTGCTGGATCCGGCGGGTTCGACCCGGGCATGGCTGCCTCCACCTAATTGCGTACCCTGAAGGCGAGTCCCGCGCTTGTGGATCGGACATGCTACCTTGCGAGACGAACGCGACTGCATAAATCCGCTCCTGGAGGAGACGATGCGCTTCCACCCAATGACCACCGGACTGCGGCATGCCCACTTCCTCGGTCTCTGTGCCCTCATGGGCGCTTGGACGGCAGGCTGTGGCAAAGACAAAAGCGACAGCGCCGACGAAGACGGCACAACTGAGCTTGCTGGCGGCGGCGGCGATGCCGAATGTGGGGGTACGCCACCCGTCATCACAGCGATTCAGTGCTCCGCTGCAGGGCTCAAGGCACCTGAACAGGATGCCGAGGAGCTCCCCTTCCTGCTGATGGAAATGTTCATCGAAGATGAAGACCAGGACCTCAACTTCATGGAAGTCGAGATCTACTTCGATGATGTGGTCGATGGCGCAGTATCGACCCAGGACATCGTCTACCCGCCCATCCAGATCCCACTCAGCCAAGACGAGTGCTTGGATGCGACTGCGACCGTCAACATCGACGTCTTCGTGAACGGTACCTCGCCTCGCTTCAATTCGAACTACGAGTGGGGCGTGGTGATCCGGGATGCCAACAGAGACGCATCTGAGCTGTTCGTCTTCGAGTGCATCACACCGTACGAAAACGGGGACAGCGGCACCGGCGGAGCTTGACCGAAAGCGGCTCGGCTCACATCCGTACGGTGCGCATCCGGTCCACCCGCAGCACGCCTTCAATCTGCTCGAGGCTTCGCATGAGGCGCTCGAGTTGCTTGACGTCCCCTACGTTCACTGAGAGCGTGAACTGCGCACGCCCATCGTCGAACTCTTTGGCCTCGAGCCGGGTCACGTTGATCGACAGCGTCTTGCAGATCCCGCCAACCTCAGCGAGCATCCCAGGTGTGCTGGTGGTGATGACTTGGATCTCCCCCGTGTGGGCGCCCGATGCGCCCTGATGCCACTCGACGGGGATGCGGCGCTCTTCTTCTGAGGCGAGCAGCTGCGTGCAGTTTGCCAAGTGCACCGTAATTCCACGTCCCCGCGTAATGAAGCCCATCACCTCTTCGCCCGGCAGCGGACTGCAACACTTCGCGAAATTGACCAGTAGATCGCTCTGACCGTCGATCAGAACTGGCGAGAGTGCTCTCTTTTTCGGGCGGCTGAACCAGCTCCTCCAGCCCGCACGGTCCGACTCCGGCTCCGGCTCTGGGGCCAGCTCCTCAAGGATCTTGGTCATGGCGAGATTGCCTGTGGCCATCGCCAGGTACAACTGCTCGGCATTGCGGTAGTTGAATTTCTTGATCGCCTTGTCCAGCGAACCGTCCTTGGTCACGCGCGACAGGGTGGTTTCTCGCTTCTTGAGCTCCGCGTCGAGCATGTCTCGGCCCAGCTCCCGTCCGCGCCCACGCTCCTCCTCGCGAATGGACCGACGAATCTTCGAGAGCGCCCGACCGGTCTTTGCTATCTCCAGCCAGCCCCGATTGGGCTTCTGGTCGGACTTGCGTATGATGGCGACTCGGTCCCCGGAGCGAAGCTCCCGGTGCAGCGGACTCATGCGGCCATTGACCATGGCGCCGGTACAGCTGTCGCCCACCTTCGTATGGATGGCGTAGGCGAAGTCGAGCACGGTCGCACCCTGCGGAAAGAAGTGCACATCCCCTTGCGGCGTAAACACAAAGACTTCTTCTGCGAAGAGGTCTACTTTGACGGTCTCAAGGAACTCCTGGGGGTCCTCCACCTCGCGGGCAGCTTCAAAGATCCCACGCAGCTGCGAGAGCTTGGAGAGGTCCTCCCGTGACAGGGTGAGGTGCCCCTCTTTGTACCGCCAGTGTGCGGCAATACCGACCTCCGCAACCCGATGCATCTCGTGAGTGCGGATCTGGACTTCAATCGGCTGGCCTTCCGGGCCAAGAATCGCAGTGTGGAGGGACTGATAGCCATTCGACTTTGGGTTGGCGATGTAGTCTTTCAGCCGCTCCGGAATGTGGCGGTACAACATGTGGATGTAGCCAAGCGCGGTGTAGCACTCCCCCACATCATCCACGAAGATGCGGAACGCGTGGATGTCGAAGAGCTCCTCAAATGCGATGTCGCGCGTGCGCATCTTGCGCCAGATGCTGGTGAGGTGCTTTGGCCGTCCCTTCACGGCTGCTTCGACTCCCTTTTCGGAGAGCTTCCCGGACAGCTCCGTGGAGGCTCGATGGATGTATGCGTCCCGCTCGTCTCGGTCAGCGGCAAGCTTTTCCTGCAGCTTCTCATGGATTTCTGGGTGCAAATAGCGAAGACAGAGGTCTTCGAGCTCCATCTTCAGCGAAGACAACCCCAAGCGATTCGCGATTGGAGCGTAGATCTCCATCGTTTCCTGGGAGATGGCACGGGCCTTGTCTGCACGCATGTGGCCCATGGTGCGCATGTTGTGTAGACGGTCGGCGAGCTTGACGAGAATGACGCGCACGTCGTGTGCCATCGCCAGCACCAGCTTGCGGAAGTTCTCCGCCTGGGCTTCGTGCTGCGTCCGAAACTCGAGCTTTCCGATCTTGGTGACCCCCGAGACCATGTCGGCCACATCGGCGCCAAACTCCGAGCCGATTTCCTCATGGGTCGAGAGACAGTCTTCCATGGTGTCGTGCAACAGGCCCACAGCGATGGTGTCCACGTCCATCCGGAGGTCGGCGAGAATCCCGGCGACTGCTATCGGGTGGATGAGATAGTCCTCGCCGGACTTGCGCATCTGACCCTGGTGGGCCCGCGCCGAATACAAATACGCGCGCATCACCACGCTGGCATCGGCATCCGATGCATACTGAGAGACCTTGTCGAGGATGTCGCTCAGTCCGAGAGCAACGTCACTGGCCATGGATCCGTCCAACGAGTCGTCGTCTGACATCCCGATTCTGGCGAAGACCACCAAGCCGGAACGAAACGAAGCCTCGAGAATGAAAGAGAGGGGCGCAGCCCGCACAGAACCGCTGAGTGGGGGACAAGTCATGGCGGGCGAATCGGAGACACCGATTCAACCTGCCAACACATGACC
>CAJWOS010000315.1 GCA_913044235.1 uncultured Pseudomonadota bacterium | reverse complement strand
GGGGGGGGGTGGCTGGGGCCTGGGGGCTGGTGTCCTCGGGGGGCGGCGCCGGCGCATTGGTCGAGGAAGATGCCTGCTCGGTCGGTTCAATGCCGGGCGCGCACCCGAGCACCAGAGGCAGCACCAGCCACCGAAGTTCAGTCGACGACATTGGCTTCTCCAGGAGTGGGCACAGCGGTGACGGCCCAGTCGGGTCCGCCGTCTGTGGTGCGTGCGAGAGCGAGATTGTCGGAGATTGCGCCAAATTCTACCCGGTCAGCGGGCGAACCGTTGGGGAAGTAGATGCCCAAGGCCTCTCCTTCACTCGAGAGCTTGAACGACAGGTGGCCGGAGGGGGCACTGTCGCCGCTCGCAAAGAGCACCAGGAAGCCCTCGGCAGGTACAAGGAAGGTCTCGTCGAGCACAACCTTTCCCGGCTCGTCGAGATCGTCGGTGACCGTGAAGCCAGCCAAGGAGACCTCGGCGGCGCCGGGATTGTAGAGCTCGAACCAGTCGGGCGTCTCGCCATCGACTTCCACGGCACCATCGTTGGCGGCCATCAGCTCGTTGATGAACAGCACTACGGGCGGGCCGTCGTTGGGCACTGCGTTGTGGCCGGTGTCTTCACCGGTATCTGGGGCCGTGTCGCCCTCCGCGTCTTCTGGACCGGCCACAGAGGTGGGGTCGGTCTGCGCGTCGCCCTCGACGACCGTGCCACCGGACGGGGCACATGCTGAGAGCGTGAGGAACAGCAGCAGACGAAAAGGCATCGCTTCGTTGTAGAGCAGCGACTGGCCCGGTGCAAGTCAAAGGGACGTGGGCAGCAGAGGCTCTGAAGACAGGGTTCAGCCGGGCGCTCAGCGGAGCTGGCGGCGGGCCTTCCGACCGATGGATGTGCCGGCGTGTCGTTTTGCGGCTTCCTCGAGGACCGCTCTCGACTGCTCGGCATCACCCGTTGCTGCATAGGCGTCGGCAAGTCGGAGACGGGCTTCTCCAGCGAGCGGGTGGTCGACCTTCAAAAAGTCCGTCAAGAGCAGGATCACGCGATCCGGTTGGTCGCTCAAGAGGCGGGCCGCTTCGTAGCGGGCGCCTTGTGCATGGGGAGTGGAGCCCACGCGAACCACGGTCATCCAAGCTTCGACTGCGGCATTTCGGTCGCCGGCCCGCTCCTCCAGCTGTGCGAGCAGTCGCCAGGCCGCCGCATCGGTGGGGTCGTCTTGGAGCCGTTGGGTGAGGCCGTCTCGAGCGGTCTCCAAGTCGCCTTCGAGAACCATTGTTTGCAGCGCAGGGAGCGCGGGAGGTGGTGTGGGGCGACTCAAGACCGGCCGCTCGACCGCGCCGTTGATGAATGACTCGCCGGCCGACACCCTCCACTGGGAGCCATCTTCAGAGCGCTCCACCACCACGGTTCCCCGCGTGACGCGGACCGAGAATGGACTTTGCTGGACCGAGAACTCCGTGCCGATCACCGTGACGGTGTGGGAGGTGGTCTCGATGGAGAAGGTCTCGCTGCCGGTGCGATGGGAGACCGTTGCGGTGACCGTGCCGGCATCGAGACGCAGCCGCGTGGTGGGACCGGTGCGCAGGGCAACCACGGAGGCTCCGGCATCGACCTGCAGCTGGTCGTCTTGGAGCTGATGGGTTCCTTCGAGCATAGGAGACGGCTCCGCAGCTGCGGGCTCCGTGGTGGCCACGCGATGCGGCGGACTCCAGGTCCATCCGGTCGGTCCGAGCTTGGGCTGGAACAGGATGGCGAGCAGTGCGGCGGCGGCGAGTGCCATGGTGCTGCCCATCGTGACGCGCCGGGTGATGAGCAGTGAGTGCTTGCGGGCACGGGCCTTCGCCACGAGTGCGGCGGCCTCGTCGGGTGTAGGGGCGGGAGCGGTGCGGGTGTCGCCCCAGTCTTGGAGGTCGGTTTCCCAGCTCATCGGTCCGCCTCCATGGTCCGACGTGCCCGGTAGAGACGCGTAGAGACGGCGTTTTCAGAAATGTCGAGCGCCAAGGCGATCTCCTGGATGCTCATGCCTTCGAGATGATGCAACACCAAGACCTCCCGTTGGGCATCGGGGAGGCGCTCGAGGGCCTGTTCGACTGCTTGTCGAGCTTCGAGTCGGCGGTCGATCGAGGCTGAACCGACCGCCACTCCTGCAGAGGCAGCGCCGCTGCTCCGGTGAATCCGAAACCGATTCCACCATCGACGACGGCGGGCGCGACACTGGCGGGTGGTGATGCCAAACAACCAGCTCCGGAGGCGGCCACGCTCTTCGTAGCGCGGAAGGGTGTCGAGGAAGAGGAGGAAGACGGACTGGCAGATGTCGTCGGCGGTGGCCGGGTCGGCTGCGGGGTCGAGCCGGAGGGCAAGTCGACGAACATCGGCGCCATACCGGATGTACAGCGGCCCCAGTGCGTCGGGGCGACCGGCACGGAGGCGGGCGACGAGCTCAGCGTCTGAGTCGGTAGGGGCGGTACACACATCGGTCATGTCGCGAGCCTGCGCGGATCTGTCGGACCAATTCGAAAAAAAATGCCGCGGCAGCCAAAATGCTGAACCGATGCGCCAGGAGACGAGCGGCCAAGGCAGGCGGGCCTCAGTCACGCGCGCGTCCCCAGGTGTACTCAAGCGTGAGCTCGAGCACGCCACTGTCATAAAGAATGCTGCGGTCGCGATGCACAATATCGCGGACGGGCAGCCAGGTGAGCGACACTCCGGGAATGTGTTCCTCGCTCAGCGGAACCAGCATGCCGAGTCGAGCTCCGGGACGCACCATGTAGCCCCATGCGTGGCGAACCACCGCCGCATGGGTGCCGACAACCCAGCGCCCCCGTGTGACTTGGACCCCCGGCTGCAGCCAGAGACCGTGTGCACCGGCCTGGATGTCGAGCCGCAGCCCGGCCGACAGGCCCGGCTGGAGGGTCCAGTCGGTCTGGACAATGGCACCGCCTCGGACGGCTCCATTCATTGGGGTGGTGGCGGTGGCACCCACACGGGGATGAGCCGGGTTCACGGGTTCGTTCCTGGGCGGCACCGACTCGGGCGGTGGTGGCGTAGGCTCCGGGGGCGGGGGCGGTGACTCCGCGCCCGCAGTCGAGAGCACTTCTCGAACCGACAGGGCCAAGAGGGCCTCTGCACCCTCCCCTGGGGGAACCTCGACCACCTGCACTTCGGCGCGGGTGGCGTTGAACACCGCCACCGAAGCGCGGCATCGCTCGGCCGCCGGATCCAGCCAAACGACGGCGTGGCCTGCCGGAATCACCGGACGTAGAGCGTCGAGCCAGTCGCCGTCTCCCAGCTGCAGGGATTCTGCGCCGACGGGCTCAATGGCAAGGTCACCACCGAGCAGGAGCGCCAGCTCGACGTGGAAGCGGTCTTCCATTGCCGCCTCGCCGAGGTCGAGAACCACGACTGGCAGGTCGGCACGAGCGGTCGACGTCAGTAGCAGGAGTAGCGGTAGTGGTCCCACAGGGTTTCCGCGGGGCAGGAGAGTCGCGCGTCGACAGCGGCTTCGAGCGCCTCGACGATGGCAAGACCGTCGATGGCAAATCCGGCTCCGGTGCGGGCGTCGAGGGCGCGGTTGCGCGCCTCGGTCCAGTCTACATGGGGCCAGATGGGGCGGATGCCCTCCAAAAATGCATCGAGATCGCTGTCGGGGATTGGGTCGTCATAGCACTCGGCCGCGGCCAGCAGTACTTGTTTGGCTTCGATGCCCTCCACATGGTGCAGCAGACTGCTGTCGGCGCAGTCGAGGAGGTTGTCGTTGCAGGAGGTGAGGGCACGACTGGCGGTGGCCGACCACGGGCCTTCGAAGTGGAAGAAGGCCGCGATGCGGGAGGCCGCGAGGGGGTCGGTGCTCTGGGTCAGCCAGGTGTCCGGGTCGCTTTCGGTGGCTCGACGGAGCAGCAGGTGGCCCGCATAGAGGGCTTGTACGAGCGCAAGGCTGCTCCGTTCGGGGCTGTCGCCATCCACCCAGGCCGGCCAGCCATCGGACTGGAACTGATCGGGAAACAGCCGCACCAGCTCGTACCAGTGTGTGGTGCCCTGCAACTGGAAGCAACCGCCCCCCACCTCGGAGGCGTTATCGGACCAGGGGGTGCCGTAGCCGCCGCAGGAAAAGGTGTCGGTCTGCCAGGCCGATGCCAGCAGCCACGTCGGGGACACCTGCATCCGGTTGCCATCGGGTTCGGACAGACGCCGGCTGGCCATCAACACCGAGAGTGCCCAGCGGGTGGAGGGCATGCGGAACCCGTCGGTCTCTTTGGGAAGGCAGACCTGCGGAGGGGGATCGGGCGCCGGTCCGGTGTCTTTAGCGGTGTCGGTGTCGGTATCGGCAGCGGTGCCACCCCCGGTGTCGCGCCCCGTGTCGCCGGAGGGCGGGTCGCCGGTGTCGATGGTCGCCTGCGGGGGTTCCTCGGCCTCGGTGGTAGTGGCTTCAGCGTCGGCCGATGCGCGCGTCGGAGTGTCGAGCCACGTGTGGCGGGTGCATCCAAGCGATGCGACAAGCAGCAGGGGATGCAGCAGCCGATGCACGCGCGGCCTCACCGGAGGGGGAGGGGACAGCCTATCGGCACTTGCCCCGAGCAGACCAGCGAGGTGGCCAAACCAGACAGATTTCGACGGTCGGTGACAATCGACGACGCACGAAGTGCTCGCTCTCGCGACCTTTGCGGCGTGTGAGTACGAGACCGTGGTCCTGGCCGCTTGGGTAAAGGACACGTCTCACGGGACGGGGCGCTACAGGGTACGAAGGAGCGTGGAGGTGTCGGATGGGTAGACGGTTGCTGGTGGACCGCCTGAGGATGCGGCCGACGGGGCCATCCGTGAGTCGACGTGGGATGCTGGGTGGCCTCGGAGGATTGGCTGCCGTGGGATGTGCCACGGAGGGAAAGTCTCCGGTGTCTGGCGATACCGGGGTGCCGACGCCACCAGAGGGAACGTGCGGACCGGGGAGTCCGACCGCGGCTGGCGATGTGTTGTCTGCGGGGGCGTCCCCCTTCGAAGAAAACCCCTTTCAGCTCGGCGTTGCCAGTGGCGACCCACTGCACGATCGCGTGATTCTCTGGACCCGTCTGGTGGTGGAGCCCACCGATGTTGCTTCCAGTCCCAGCGCCTCGGCCGATGTGATCTGGCAGCTCTTCGCCGACGAAGCGCTCACGGTGATGGTGCAGGAGGGGATGGTGGTGGCCACTGCGGAAAGCGCCCATAGCGTGCACGTCGATGTGGATGGGCTCGACTCCGCCACCGAGTACTGGTACCGCTTCATCTGCGGTGCCCACGAGAGCCCGTCGGGGCGTACCCGCACGCTTCCCTGCGAAGATGCGACGGTAGAGGTCGCGCGTATTGGCTTCGCCACGTGCCAGAACTGGCAGTCGGGGTTTTACGCCAGTCACCGCAACATGGCGGAGGCGCGGCTCGATCTGGTGGTGTTTCTCGGCGACTACATCTACGAGGCGGGCACCACTGGTGAGGTCCGTGATCATGGGGCGCCCGAGTGCTTCGACCTCGAAGCGTACCGAAACCGTCATGGCTTGTACCGGTCCGACGCCGACCTACAGGCGGCGCATCAAAGTGCTCCGTGGATGCCCATTTGGGATGACCACGAATTCGACAACAACAGCGTGGGAGGCAGCACCGACGATGCGGATGTCGCTGCACGGCGCACCGCTGCCTACCAGGCCTGGTACGAGCACATGCCCGTTCGTCGTGGGCCCGTGGCGGATGGTTCGCTCCAGATCTACCGCGCAGTCGATTTCGGCACGCTCGCGCGGTTCGTGCTGCTCGATGGCCGACAGCATCGCGATCTCCAGCCTTGTGGCGACGACATTGGGGCGACCTGCGATGAGGTCTTCGAGGAGCGCACCTTTCTGGGGGCGGAGCAGGAGGCCTGGGTCCGGACGGTGTTCGAGACTTCGTCGGAGCAGTGGATGGTGGTGGCCAATCCCGTGGTCATGCTTCCCATCGACCTCGCCGGCTCATTTCTCAATCCGGATCAGTGGGATGGCTACCCGAGCGCGCGGGCCCGGTTCATGGATACCGTGGCCACCCATGCACCGGGCCGAACGGTGCTCTTCAGCGGTGACATCCATGCCGCGGGCGTGGGTGTGGTTCCCGAAGATCCAGCGGTGTACGACGGTCCGGCGGCCATCGCTGAGGTGGTGGTGCCCGCGGTCAGCTCACGCTTCGAGAACGAGCTGGCCATTTCCGTCGGTGCCATCCTGGCCGTCCAGGCGCACATCGGCTGGTGGGACTGGTCGGTCAATGGATGGACCCAGGCCACCATTTCCGCCGACGCCATCGACGTGGCCTTCTGGCTGGTTGACGACCGGACCGACCCCGTGTCGCCCGTGACCCCCGCGCGGACCTGGCGCATCGAGGCCGAAAGCATCGTGCCGGTGGAGACCTGAGCCGGGGGGACTGCGCATCCACAAGGGCGACATCGGCTCTGAGCGGGGTCACTCTCCCCGCATGAGGGAGCCCTTTTCTTCGGCCTTTTCCCACATTCGGATGTAGGCCTCGGCACCGCGGAACAAGGGCTCCACCGCTTCGTCACCGGCATCGGTGCGAAGGTCTTGGATGTACTCGGGCAGCAGACCGATGTGCAACATGCCTTCCTCGTTGTAGTCCACCGTGCGAGTGCCGAGCGTGGGCTGCGTGAAGGTGGTGTCGCCTGCATAGCTGTCGAAGGGCCAGGTCACGGGGTTGGCCTGCGCGGCTTCGCAGCCTTCCTCGCCAAACCGGGGTGGAATCCCCGCAGCGAAGCCGTTGAGGTCGAACGAGAGCGGAATCCCAGGATAGGCGCCCACCGCATCGATTCGCGCGAGCTTGCGGTCGACCTCCCGCAGCGTGGTGCCCGGTGTCTCGGGATCGTGACAAGGCCTGGGGCGCTCGGACGAGATGCCTCCGAGGGCATACAGCCTGCCATTCCACTCGCGCCGATGGGTTCCGGCTGCCGGGTAGTCGGAGTCCTCGAGCAGCTCGTACACCCGCTGGTACGACCACTGCGGGAAGTGATCAATTTCGATGATCATCCCGCGCAGCATCATCTGTTCGATCAGGAATTCGCCGATGGGGGTGATCGAGGCGTTCTGGCAGTATTCGCCGGTCGCACTGCCCGAGAGGATGTCGTCGACGAAGCTGAGCACAATGGGCAGAGGGGCCGATGGGAAGTCACTCATGTCATGCGGAGGGTCGGCCAAGTACTCGTCGCGCGGCTGGAGCAAGCCCGAGAAGGTCACGTTGCCCTTGTCGAATCCAAGGGGCATGTCGGTGTCGGGACAGCCCTCGGTCTTGTTGGTCCAGTGGCCGCTGTTGAAGAAGTTCCCGAGCTCGATGAATGCGTCGCTCCCATCGCCGGGGGAGAACTGGTTGTCGTACTTGTGGACGGGGAACAGCGCCCGCACTCCGCGGTCGTGGTAGGCCTGCAGCTCGGCCTCCACCCAGGCTTCATCGCAGACGGGTCCGTCGGGGCGGGGCGTGAGTGTGCACTGGAACAGGTCGGAGGTCTCGATTCCGAGAATGACGGCCAGCTTGCCGGTCTCCACAACCGCACGGGCTTCGGCAGGCGTGTGCACGATCCGGAACCATCCCTCTCCCTCACCACCGTAGCGGGCATCGATGTAGCGCTCCATCGCTCGGGTCTCATCGAGGATTCGGTCTACGGCGGTCATGTCCTCACAGTCGTAGCGCTGGGGCGCCACCCCCTGGCCCACGGACAGGTTGCAGATGACGGCATTGCTGGTGGCGTGCTGCACCAGAAGTCGCAGTCCGCTCAGCCAGGCACGCTCGAGCCAGCGGTAGTACTGGGTCTGGTGGGTGGCCCGCTTGCGGTTGTTGGGCCAGTCCGGGAAGTTGGGCCAGCCGGCAGTGGTGTGGTTGAACTCGGTCAGCTCGCCCACAGCGAGCGAAAGCAGCAGCTCGGTCATGGCATCGCCGCTGTTGCCGGCGCTGTCATTGGCGAAGCCGAAGAAGTCCTTGCGGCCGTCCTCACCGTGAATCACGGCGCAGTCGCCCAGCGCGTGCTCGACCCCGAGGCGGTGGAAGCCGCCGCCGTGGTAGAGAAATCCGCCGAAGGAGTGGTTGGTGAGCAGGTGGGTGTGGGCTTCGGCCAGGCCGTAGAGCGTGCCGTCTTCGAAGGTAGTGCGCGTGGGCAAGCCGGTGGCGTCAAGCGCGAGCTCGGGCACTTCCAGGCAGTTCTCGGCGGGGTCCAGCCGAACCTGGGCGCCGGCTCGGTCGTCGGCCACCAAGCCACCACTGGACAGCAGAGTGCCGTTGCGGCGGCTGCGGAGCTGGTAGCGGTCGGGTCGGATTGTGCCGGGCTCGAGGATCCACTCTCCGCCGGAGACATAGTTGTCATCGAGGGTGGTGATGTCGGACTGCAGCACCGACTCTCGCGTGAGCGGGCCCTCTTCGGCCGACAGCCACAGGCCGTCTTGGTCGTAGAGCAGGTACTCACCGAGGTCGGCGGGTTGGAAGGGGAAGCGTGCAGC
>CAJWOS010000314.1 GCA_913044235.1 uncultured Pseudomonadota bacterium | reverse complement strand
GCGGTGAGGAGGTGGAGGCCGAAGGCGGACGCCGCGTGGGACAAACATACGACGGCAGCGCAGAAAGAGGTCGAAAAGGACAGCGGCATCACGGTAAAAGTCAATGGCTGGGAGTGCAAGTATTGCGATGGCCAGTTCTGGAACAAGAACCTCGACCGCTTGCGCAGACACCTCACGGGCGACCAGCAGCAGTGCAAAGGCTGCAGTATTACTCCGTGCCCCGACGCCCCGGAAGATGTCCGCAAGGAAATGACCGCGACGCTCGCGGGCCGCCAGGCGCTGGCTGACGGCGTCGCGAAACGCAAAGCAACGAGCGAAGAGATCGCCGACGAGTTCGGTAAAAACCGGGCGAATCAAATCCAGCAGAGGATGGTCGCAAAACGCAAGTCGGTCTCCGACCTAGAAGTGGACGGCGCTCTCTCGGACATGTTCGACGGTTTAGGTATAGCGCACAATAAGATAGACCACCCTCTATTTCGGCGTGGGGTGCAGAAGTTACGGAACGCCCACCCGGACTATAAATTGCCGCATCGGAAGAGCCTAGGCGGGTCGATACTAGAGCATCAGTACCAGTGCGACGTGGACGATCGTACGAGACATCTGCAGCACAAGCTGATCAAGAAGTTCGGTAAGGCGCTCCTCACGGACGGTGCCACGATCCAGAAAACGCCTCTGCTGAATACTATATTGATGTGCCCGGTCTGGAGGGACGCCCTCTTCCTTTCGTGCGAGGACTGCACGGATCATCTCGCGAGTGGTTCAAGTAAGGACGCCGAGTACATTGCCGACGTTGTCATTAAGGGGATAAGGCGTTTGCCGTTCCCGCGCTTCGTGGATCTCATTATTACTGATGGTGCTGGTGACAACACCATTGACGGTGGTGGCGGTGCAGACGGTGGCGGCGTCGAAAGCGGCGGCGTCTGACCGTGAAGTGGTCGCGGCGGCGGCCTCGGAAATCGAGCCCGGATCGCTGAAGGTACCGGCGCCGGAACTGTTGTTCTGGTCGACGACGAAGACGACGGGACCAGTCAGGTTCGAGACGTTGCTGGTTCCAAAGCCGATGTCCTCGAAGTCGTATTCGCCGGTCGCCGTGACGCCGGTCGTCACGATGGCGACATTGCCGGCAATGCCCGACGTGTCGATAGAACTTGCGACCGGCGCCGAGCCGTCGCCGTACTGGAACCGCACGCCGTTGGCGATATCCGAGTTGGTGAGGTCAATACCGGTCTGAACGCCCTGGATCGTGCCCGACCCGGTGGTCACGACATCCTTGCTGTTGTCGTAGCCGGTCAGGTTAATACCCTTGGAGCCGGTCTGGCTGGTGCCGGTGATGTCCAGCGTCGCGACGCGCTCCACCTCGGGCGTCGAGAAGGCCCTTCCGCCCGCGATCACCCACGCCGAGGTACTGCCGGTGGCGATCAGGTCAGGCACGCCATCGCCGTCGAAGTCTTCCAGGCGGCGCAGGCTGCGGAGCCCGAGGAAGCTGTCCTCCTTCCCGTACACGGCGGGGACATCCTCCGTCAGCCACAGGTCGGCGCACTGCTCCCAGATGTCTGCCAGGTCTGCGTCGCAGTCGTTCTTCACCCCGTCGCCGCAGATCTCTTCGGCGCCTGGGTGGACCTCGGCAAGGGAGTCGTCGCAGTCGGAGTCGTCGGCCACGTACCCAGTGGGCTGGTAGCAGTCGATGTCGGTCACGGAGGCGTTTCCGTAGCCGTCGCTGTCGGCATCCTGGTACCAGGTCTTCGCATCGATGGCGTCGTCTTCATCCACCGTGCCGTCGCAGTCGTTGTCGACCCCGTCGCACACCTCGGATGCCGACGGATACACCGACGGGTCGGTGTCGTCGCAGTCATCGCCACCGCACCAGCTGGCCTGTGCGCCGTCGCCATCGGAGTCGCAGATGTTGCACATGTCGGCTTCAGACGAGACGAGGCCTTCTGCGGTGGTGGCGTCGTCGGCGAACACCACGAGGTTCGACGCATAGGCCGTATCGCCCGCAGTGAGGGTGCCTTCGTAGTGCACCCAGTTCATCGAGTAGTCGCCGCTGCCGAAGTTGTAGTCGGTCAAGGAGAGGTCGGCGTCTTGATCCCAGCCGGGGCTGTGCCCAAGGGTGGCGCTGTCGGGGTCGCACGGCGCAAAGCCAAACGCGATTCCCGAGGAGGGGCCAAGGCTCACGGTCCAGTCCGACACACCATCGCCGTCGAGGTCGTCGACGTCGTTGAGCGTGCTGTAGGTGCCGAAGCGGCTGAGGTCGTGGTCGGGGTCGGTGGCCACCTGGAAGCGAAGGTTGGTGATGTCCGAGGAGCCCGCGTTGTGCAGCACGAACTGCTGGGAGATGACCGTGCCGTCGACCTCCCAATACTCGATCTTCGTGATTTCGAGGCCGCCTGCGGTGTACTCGTAGACCGAAATCAGCGCAGAGGAGTCAGACTCGTTTGCCTCGGAGACCACGGTAAGTGTGGTGCCCGACGACGAGTTGGCGATCTGGTTGTACGACGAGCCGCCCTGCTCAAACTCCACCTGGAAGTGGGCCCATGGTGTGCCAGGGTAGGTCGCGTCTTGCGACGCGCCTGAGCCGGTTGTGGTGTAGATGAGGCCTGTGCCGGTGGAACCCCAGTTCCACATGCCATTGTCGCCGTAGTTGGCTTCGATGTAGGTGCCGGAAAGGGTCTGGCCGGCGAGCGCGGTTCCGCCCATGGTCAGCAAGGCCAAGAGCGCCACGGAAGAGAGCGCTGATTTCTGAGACATAGGATGGGCTCCAGATACGGATAGGCCATGGATGGGAAACATCAGCCGCAGATGGAGTGTACCGGACCCAATCGGGGAGGGTCAATTTTCGGCGCGATCGAGCCGCAATCGCACATCATCACTCGGCGATCGCCCCCCCATTCCAAGCCCAAAAATACGGCACTGGTCGCTCGGTTCACGGAAGGGTCGGAAACGACAGTCCCTCCGGGCTGGGTCAGGCGTCCTGTCCAGTCTCCTGGCCTCCCCGCACCGGTTACGCGGCTGTGGGGTGGATGGCGCAGTCGCTGTCCGATCCGGAGGGTTGTGATGTCGGCAATGCAGTTGCTCAAGGAAGCCCGAGAAGACGAGCGTACGGCGATTGCAGTCTTGCTGATTCTCGATGAGCTTGCCCGCTCAGACGGAGACTTCGACAGACGCGAGGCGAGCACCATCGCTTCGTGCCTGGCGGCATACGGTCTGGAAGAGGCGCGACTGCGAGAGCTGATGGAGGCTGTGGAGGCAACCCGCACGGGGCATGCCGATCTGGTGGGCTTGAGCCGTGTGCTCAAGACGCGTCTGCCCGCACAGTCCATGCGAAACGATGTGGCCAGAGCCCTCTGGCAGCTGGTTCTTGCAGATGGCACGCTCACGCCCATGGAGGATCGTTTGGTCAACTCGATCACGATGCTGATCGGCGTCACATACAAGCAGGTGGCAGAAATCAAGGCGGAGTTCGGCCAGCGCTCTTGAGCGCCCCGTATGGAAGAGCCCACATCTCCGCGTCTTGGGGATGGGCAGCGGTGCCATCCCGCCCAGTAGGGCCGTCGACCGAGCGGAGCACGGAAGTTGCGCCGGGGCTTTCCATCGCGAATGCGGGGGATAAGGCATGCCGCGCAGGCGGTTCGCGGGATTCCGTTGTGAGAGGAGACACCATGCAGTCCACATCCGAGACCAGTGAGGCGCCGAGCCTGTTGCGTTGGGGACTCACCCTTGCGGCGTCTGCTGGCTTGACCGGAATGTTGTGCTGCGTGGCGCCGATGGTCCTCTTCATGTTTGGACTGATGGGTGGGGCCTACGCCATCTCCTTCGCTGATTTCTTCTACCAAGCCGACGGATCTCCAGGCACGGGCGCCTACCTCCTGCGTGTGCTCGCGGTGGTGGTGGGTGCGGGCGGGGTGTGGCAGTACCGCAGCCGGCAGCAGGCGTGCTCCATCGATCCCCGTCGGCAGCAGAAGAACCTCCTGCTGTTGGTCGTGTTGGTGACCACGTTGGGAGCGGGCTTCTTCTTCAGCTTTGAAGAACTCTCTTCCTGGTATTTTGATGCCTACATCGTGCCCGCACAGCAGGCCGAGCTTCACCAGGGCTGAGTGCGCGTCGAGTCTTTCGCCAGCCGAATTCGAAGAGACGGCGTGCCGCTACGAGGGTCGGAGCTTCGGGTATCCGGACCGGCTTGCTGTTGGTCGATGTGGGGCTTGCGGGCCGTGCATTGTGGGCCGTGCATTGTGGGCGGGCGGGTGCGCAAGAGCAGGCGGGTCGGTTCCTCAGAGGAGGGACCGACCCGTGCGTGGAGCGATGCGAGTGCGGAATGCCGCACTCGAGAGTGACCTCTATGGATCAGAGGCAGCCGATGTTGATGCCCCAGGCGTTGATGGTGCCGATATCCCCGTAGCCGAAGTCTGCGGCGGAGAGGGTCCAGTCCCCGGTGCCCTGGAGAAGCAAGAAGTCGTTGAGGTCGCCCGCTGGCACCAGCGTGCCGCTGCCATCGGAGCTGTAGGTACCGATCACATCGTTGGCGGAGGTCCCGGTCTGATCGTGGAGGAAAATCTCGGTGCCGTCGGGGCCGGCCAGGACGACCTCAAGGTCGCCCCGGTAGGTGTGCGAGATGTCGACGTCGACTTCGACCGTAAGCACCGTGCAGGTGTCGGTGATCGTGATGGTGTCGCCCACGAAGCTTCCAGGATAATCTGGAACAGGGAGCGCCGGTGTGCTGGTACCAGAGGCGATCGAGCTTGGGGCGGGCAGCGGATCGGGGAAGAGCCGTGCGCCAAATTCCAGAGTGGGGATCGACGCGAAGAGAAAGGGCAGGCCACTCTGGCTGAAGGCAAACACGTTGGCGGATTGATCTTCGAGGCCGGAGAAGGTGATCGTCTCAAAGTTCTGGTCGGCAGCGCCATCATCGTCCACATCGAGGCCGACCGTGTAGTCGGCGTCGGATGTGATCTCGATGGCCTCCGAGACGGCGCCGAAGTCGAGGTCCTCGAACAGGGCAACACCCAGTACCGTCTCCCACACATCCACCTGTCCGATGCCATCGGCCACGTGGATCGCAGTGATGCGGGTGCTGTCTGCGGCCGAAAGTTCGCTGAGGTCGTCTTCGATCAGAAGGGTCGCCGGTGCGCCGCCATCGCTGTAGACCACGAGTGTGTAGGTGCCTTGGTCCATCAGCTCGATGGTGTCGGTGGTGGCAGCCACGGCGCCTTCCACCCACAGGTCGAAGGCATACGGGCGCGCGTCGGTCTCCAGGTAGTTGGTCTGGCTCACGAAGGTGAAGTCCGTGAGGATGGCATCTTCGATCGCATCGCCCGAGAGGGTGACATCGACGCTCGGAGCCCCTTCATAGAGGTGCACAATGTTGAGCAGTGCGTTGCCAACCTTGGCGTCGACGGAGAACTCGAAGGTGTCCGTGGTGCAGCCGTCGGTGGCGATGATCACCTGCGAGGAGGGCATGTCGGTGGTGGGTGTGACGGTGAACGAGTCTCCGCTCCATTCGTAGTCGAGCCCGTAGCCAGAGACAGCGTAGCTGAGGTCGCCTGCAGCATTCGACTCGACCGTGATGGAGTCGGATGCGTAATAGGCCGTCATCGCTTCGGTGGGCAGCCCAGTGAGTCCGGTGATCTCCACGGGCGTTGCGCCCGCGCAGGGAGAGCCGTCGCCGTCGCCGTCGCCGTCGCCGTCGTCATCTTCGCCATCTTCGCCGTCTGCGCCAGGGTCTCCATCGTTTCCATCGACCCCAGCAGCACCTGCAGTGCCGTCTTCTCCGTCTGCGCCGTCTGTGCCTTTCTCTGCCTCTGCGCAGGCAGCGAGAGAGAGACCAAGGGTGAGGATGCTGAGGATACGAGTCTGCATGTTGAGCTCCGGGGAGTTGGAAAAAAGAAGAAAAGCGCGGTGAGCCTACCCGATTGCAGCACACACGCCACCGAGACTCAACAGTCTCGCATGGCATTGAAGTGTGTTCCGCAAGGGCGCACAGGGAACCAAAGGCGCCGGCCGCGATGGTCAAGTCAACCGTCTGTTCGCAACGTGGGCGGGCAGCGTTGGGAAACGCCACGGGCCTTCCGGAGGGCCCGCCCTCATCCCACGCTCGCTCGAGTGCTACCCGGCGGTGTCGCCTTGACGAATCGACGGGTCGGTCATGCCCATCATCACACTGTCCATGGCGCGGCGGAGGGTCCAGGCGGCATCGGCGTCGCCCTGTTGCATCGACTCCATGAGAGAGGCTTGCAGCACCTGGCGCTCGGACTCGGAAAAGGCATCGGGACTGGTCAACAGCACGGTCTCGATGGCGCTCTGGTAGTGGGCCCGACAGCGGCCCGGGTCGCCCATGTTGAAGGCAGGCACACCGAGTCGAATCGCCCCGGCAAAGGCCATCAGCACCCCCTCTCGTGGGCCGGTGGCGGGTGCCATGTCTGGCGAGGCCTCTGCTGCCAGCGGTCGCACGGCGTTGACCTGCAGTGCGAAGTCACCCGGCTGGCCGTCGGCAATCATCCAGCCCAGCTGGGCGATTCGCTCGGGAGCGCGCTGGAGCGGCGGCGCGCCAGACACTGGCCGTCCGTAGGAGGTAGGGGTGAAGTCGGCCCAGCGAAGGGTGTGGGTGGTGGTCTCTCCCGCCTGTGTCTGCACCGAAGCGCGATAGCTGCCGGCCCGCAAGGGAACATCGTACCGGTCCGCCGTCACCCACCAGACTCGACCATCACCGATGATCTCGAGCTCGATGCCATCGGTGTTGGCAAGGTCGAAGGAGTCTGAACGGGCCCGCAAGCTCGCGAATCCTCCGTTGTTCTGGAGGGAGAGGGTACCCTCGAAGCGTACCCCGTCTTCGACCGGTACCCAGGATCCAGACGAGCGACCACCCATCACCGTGTCGTGCACGGTGCGCCAGCTCACATCGCTGTTGGAGAGGAGATCGCGGTCGGCCGCCACTGTCGTGGTGAGGGTGGCAGCGAACAATACGTTCCAAGACATGGCGCCTCCGCAGATGCAGTGGGCTTACCCTGAACACGGCGCGGGTAAAGCCTCCGCTCCTCGAGGTGGGCACAGCCGAGTGGTCTCGGCGGCAGAGGGGTCCCTCTCTGCAGCAGGTGGGAGCACAAGACCCTCTGCGCTGCACGGGTTGGGCGAGATGGCGCTCTCGGAAGCCCTGTCGGGGAAGTGTGGGCCGCTTGGCACGCGTCCCAGCCCAGCTGCGGGGTGTCGGCCTGGCATCTTGCCACCCGCTCGGAACGGAACTGGATACAGTGCTCGCCCAGGGAGGGAACATGTCCAGCGATGCCCTTGCACATCTCCAGGCGGGCCTGGCCCAAGGGCTTGCTCCCGAAGACTTGTTTACCGCTGCTCGGGCGCTGTTTGCTCACCCCCCCAGCCAGACCGTCTACGCCCCACCCCCCGCCGGCGCCGACGACACCGTGGCCTGGCTCGAAGAACACCGCGAAGACGACCCCGACCACGCGGTCACCCTGCCCACCACCCCGGCCGTGCCCGCCGACACCCCGCGCATCGAGGGCCTGTCGCGCTACGACGACCTGGGCCCCCTCGGCATGGGCGGCATGGGCGAGGTGCGCCGGGTGCGCGACCGGCGGCTGGGCCGGCGGCTGGCACTCAAGACCATCCACGCCCCCGCCCTGAACCGCCCCTCGCTGGTGGCCCGCTTCCTCGAAGAGGCCCAGGCCACGGCCCAGCTGCAGCATCCGGGGATCGTGCCCATCCACGACCTGGGCACCCTGCCCGACGGCCGGCTGTGGTTCACCATGAAGGAGGTCTCGGGCGAGACCTTTGGCGAGGTGATCGGCGCGGTGCACGCAGTCAGTGAGACCCGCTGGCAGCCCGCCGCCTCGGGCTGGACCCTGCGCCGGCTGGTGGATGCGCTGCATCAGGTGTGCGAAGCGGTGGGCTACGCGCACAGCCGGGGCGTGGTGCACCGCGACCTCAAGCCCGAGAACATCATGGTGGGCGCCCACGGCGAGGTGCTGGTGCTCGACTGGGGCCTGGCCAAGGTGCTGGGCCGGCCCGATCTGGCGGCCGACGACGGCGAGCTCGACCCGGTGCAGACCGACCGCAGCCGCGACAGCGCCCACCGCACCCAGGTGGGCATGGTGGCGGGCACCCCGGCCTATATGCCGCCGGAGCAGGCGCTCGGACAGGTGGACCAGATCGATGCCCGCAGCGATGTGTATGCGCTGGGGGCACTGCTCTACGAGGTGCTCTCCGGGCGCTCGCCCTACATCGGCCACAGCGCCTTCGCGGTGCTGGAGCAGGTGCGCAGCGGGCCGCCGGCCGCACTGCAGGGGGCGCGCAGCCCGGTGGACTCTCTGGGCTTTGGCATGGACCTGCGGCCCGACGCCGACACCGCACAGGGCCCGCCCCTGCCGCCGTCCCTTGTGGCGGCTTGCGAGCAGGCCATGGCGCGCGACCCGGCCGATCGCTTCGACAGCGCGGGCGCGCTGGCCGCCGAGCTGCAGGCCTGGCTCGAGGGGGCCAAGCGGCAGGAAGAGGCACGGGC
>CAJWOS010000313.1 GCA_913044235.1 uncultured Pseudomonadota bacterium | reverse complement strand
CCGACACACCGCTGCCGCTGATGAGGCGAATGGGGACGACGGCAGACGGGATCGGGGGCGACGCCGTTGTGGGTGCGCATGGGAGCGCCGTGTCCAGTCCTGCTGTGGAGAAGCTGGGGCGGCCACGGGGCGTGGGTGGCGCCTGCACAGCCTTGGCTGCGGCTCGGTCGGAGGTCGGCTCGGAGTGGGGCGTGCCACAGGCCGCCAGCAGGCCCCACGCGGCGAGGAACGCTGGATGGGCGAAGGGCTTGCCGAAGCGGCGGTTCCGTGGGGCTCCGCGATGCTTCACAGGCTCTCAAGGAACAGGATCAGGTCCGCAGCGTCGCTCCCTGACAGGGCCTGATACGCCTCGGCCGACCGGGTGGCCTCACCGGCGTGCTTGTCGATCGCCTCGTCGATGGTGTCTGCACTGCCATCGTGCAGCCACGGGCCCGATGTGGCCAGACCCCACAGAGGCGGGGTGCGAAGCTCGTTCATGCTAGCGCTGGCTTCGGCGATGCCTGGCGTGCCCGGAGCCGTGATTTCGTGCAGCAGGAGGTCGGAGAAGAGGGCAACCGGACGGCCGGCACCCTCGAGTGCAGGGATGTGGCAGTCGGCGCACCCGACCTCTCGGAAGACTCGCTCACCGCTTGCGATGGAGGCGGGGTCTCCGCCTGTCTGTCGCGGCGGAGGACCGAGCAGGCTCATGAACGTGAGCAGGGCCTGGGCGTCTTCCATGCGGAATTCGGGATCGGGAACGTTGTCATCGTCTTCGAGGATCCCGAAAGTCTGGCCCTCCTCGGGAGCCATGGTCATGCCCATCTCGGCGGCCACGGCGTCGCGAACGAACTCGCGCAGCGACGGGATCTGGGCCTTCCATCCGAACCGCCCTACCCGACCGTCGTGGATGTAGCTGATGCGTCCTGAGATGCCGTCGCCGTTGGTGTCGTTGGGATCGGCATTCGCGGTGATGGCTGCCTCGGGAATGCCTTCGATCAGACCCACCCCGAGCAGCGACGGTGTGCTGTGAAGCACGAAGATGTCGGTGTCTTCCTCAGGCGGATTGAGGGTTTCGGTGCGTGAGTTTACGCGGTGCAGGATGGTGCCGATATCGGGATTGACAAAGGTACCCGCGCTGTTGGTGGTGCCGTGACGCACCACATTGACACCGCGTGGACCGGCGCCGCCGATGACGGGCTCGAAGTGGCAGGCGCGACAGGAATCGCCGTTGTAGCGAGGCGCCCCGATGCCGTCGGAGAGTCCGAACTCAAAGTCGAAGGCGTCCCGTCCGTTCTGGAACGCGGCCATTTCGGTGGTGGACAGCGCTCGTATCGGGCCGCCATATTCGCCGACGGCGGGCACGGGCTGGTTTGGCAGGAGGAGTCCGCCGGTGGCCTGTTCTGCGCCCCCGAGGGTGAGCAGGAAGGCGATCAGCTGGTCTTGCTCGGTGCGGGAGAGCCCGATGTAGTGGTCGGCACTGGCCTGGGCTTCTCCGCCGTGCATCACGATGGCTTCGTCGATGGTGGTGGCCCGCCCATCGTGTAGGTACGGCCCCACGGCGGCGATTCCCCAGAGGGGCTGCGTGCGGAATTCATCACCGCTGGCCTCGCCCTGGACCAGTCCGTCGGCGAGCTCTGGTCCCATGTCGTGCAGGAGCAGGTCGCTGTAGACCGGCAGTGGGCCACGGGGACCGGTGAGCCGCGGGGTGTGGCAGTCGGCACACCCGGCACCATCGAAGAGGTTGCGACCGTCGAGCTCGGTGGGTGTGAGCTCGGTGCGCACGTCGGGCGCCGCCATCAGCATGGTCATGCTCACCAGGTCGAACAGGTCTGTGCCGGACAGCTCTGGGTCGGGTGCGCCGTCGTCGTCGGTGATGGGGCCGTCGTCGGCCGCAGCCTGTCCGTAGGGGAGCACGCCGTGGAAGAGGCTTCCGGTGGCGCCATCCATGGTGGATGCAGCCGAAGAGTCCACGGGCAGGTCGGCCTTTTGGGCGTCGGTGAGGGGGTCGGTGGTAATGCCGAGGTGGTTTTTGAGCGGACCGCGGATGAAGCCTTCGATGGAGACGGTCTGTGACTTGCGACCGAAGCGCCCCACGAAGCCCCGGTCATAGTTGGCCCGGCCGGAGATTCCATCGCCGTCTTCGTCGTCAGGGTCGGCATGCTTCAGGATCTCTTCATTGGACAGCTCAGCAATCAGACCCACCCCGAAGAATGGAATCGGGTTGCGCTGGGCAATCACGTTCGTGCGCGGGTCGAGCTCAGGATGGACCGGCTCACCCATGTCGGGGCGATGGTACAGGCGCACGACACCGCCGGACGCGCCGGCAGACTCCGCGGGGAAGAACACGCCGTACTCGTCGACGATACCGGTGAGGAAGAAGTTTCGATACAGACCCCCACTGCCACCGGTGACCGGCTTTTCGTGGCAGGAGGCGCAGAAGCTCACGTTGAACGCCGGGCCGAGGCCTTCGTCGTACGAAAATCGGTGGAGCGCCACCTTCTTGCCGCGCTCAAACGTGGCTCGCTCTTCGGCCGTGGCGTACGGCACTGCGGTACCCATTGGACCGGCGATGTTGGCCGCGATGGGGCCGTGCGCACCCGTCATCGAGCGCCCGGTGTCCATCGGGTCGGGCTTCGGATCGGTCCTGCAGCCGAGGACAAGCCCCAGTGCCAGGAGCGGTACCCACCGACTCATCCGTCCTCCACGCGGCGGCTGTACGCCACGCCGGTGAATGGTTCGAGGAAGTTGCCGCCGACGGCCCAGGTGGTGCCTGCACCGTCGTACCAAGCGGCGTGAATGTCGTCGAACGTGAGGAATCCTTCATCGGTGAGGATGCCCGTGCTCGGGTCGTATGAGCCCACGTATCCATTGACACCACCCACCACGGCTTCGGTGGGAGAGACCATCGTAACGGCGTTGAGACCGCCGATACCGGAAGGGGCCACGGTGTCCCAGGTGGTGCCGTTCCAGTGAGCGATCCGACCGTTGCCTCGGCCGCCGACGGCGACAATTCGGTCGAGTCCGCTGCCCCACAGGCTCACAAAGTCTTGGTTGGCCTCCGGGCCGCCACTCTCGAAGCGCCACTCCACGCCGTCCCAGTGCAACAGCGTGCCGGTCTGCCCTGTGATGTAGAGCTCACCATCGATGCCCCACACCTTGAAGAGTGACTTCGCTCCACGAGGGTTCTCGGAGGCAGCCACGGGAACCACAGTGGGTGTGCCCGCGTTGTAGCGGATGATCAGTGGATCGCCTTCGTTGGGGTCGCCACCGACGATCCAGAGGTCGTCGTTGGAGAAGCCGAACACGCCCCAGAGGTCTTCAGTGGTGCCGAAATTGACAATGGACCACTCCACGCCATCCCAGTGAGCACCGGCGCCGTCGACGCCCACGGCCCAGACGTCGTCTGTGGCGAAGCCATACACCCAGACCAGCAGTCCCACGCCCTCGGGCACAGCGACTTGGGTCCATTCCGCGCCATCGTAGTGGTAGGCCTCGCCCTGCTCAGTCACCCCGCCCACAATCCACACGTCGTCGGGTGCGTGGCCCCAAACGCCTGAGAGTGCGCCGGCTGAAGATGTATCAAACGCTTCGGTCCACACCGCGGTGGGGCCATTCCTGCCGGTCTCGCCCGTCTCGGAAGGCTCCGTGGTGGTGCCGGGCGATTCTCCGGACTCCTTGCTGCCAGCACATCCCGCGACCAGCGCAGCCGTGAGCGCAAAGGGAACCAGGAGCGGGACGGAGGTGAGCTGCATCGGGTTGGACACGGAAGCGGGGGAAAGGTGGGGGGAAGACCAGACGGTATTGTATCTGCTCTGTGGACAGTTGGAACCCCCTCTGATCGGGGAATGTGTCACGATTATCGAGTTTCCCGATTCGCTCCCATTTCGATTCATTTTGGCGGCCCGATTGGTGTCGTCTCGAGACGCAAATCGGCGGAGGAATCCCCAGGAAACCTCCGCCGAGTGGGGGACCGATCCGATTCAGTATTGTCGGGCGAGAATTGTTTCGCCGGAGTCGAGCCGGTCGGCAGTGCGCATCAGGGACAGCAGCTCTCGATCGTCTGCTTCTCCGTTGCGCGCGGCGGCGCGCGTGAACGCAATCAGCGTGTCCATGTTCAGCTCCGCCGTGTGGGGAGAGCCCCGAAGAACCTCTGCGAAGGTCGCAGCGGCGAATGCGAGACGGGTGTCTTTCGAGGCGAGCGGAACAGACGCCTGCAGTCCATCGTGCGGGAAGGAAAAGGCCCGCTCCGAAGCGGCCTTGTCGGCTCCCGGCGCCTCCCAGCGCATGCGAACTGTGGCCAGGTCGGTGCCGTGGTCTTCAGACAGGAGCACCTCGTAGAGTGCGGTGACGTTGTGTCCCGAGCCGATTTCACCGGCGTCCACACGGTCGTTGCGGAAGTGCTGGTCGGCGATGGCGCGGTTTTCGTAGCCGATCAGTCGGTAGGCCTGGACCGACTCGGGCTGAAACTCCACCTGGATCTTCACGTCGCGAGCGATGGTGACCATCGTACCGGGAAGCTGCTCGACGAACACCCGCTGGGCTTGGGCCTGGGTGTCGATGTAGAAGTTGTTGCCGTCGCCCTTGTTGGCCAGCTGCTCCATGAGGGTGTCGCGGTAGTTTCCGGCACCCACACCGATGGTGGACAAGGTGATACCGCGGTCGGCGTGGCCTTTGATCTGCGAGAGCATGTCGTCCCAGCTCGTGCGGCCCACATTGGCGTCGCCGTCGGAAATCACCACCACGCGGTTTTCATGGCCCGAACGGAACGACTCGGCCGCCATGTCGTACGCGATGTCGATTCCCGAGGACATGGCAGTGGAGCCGCCCGCGCGGAGATCCTCGATGGCAGTGTGGATCGCTTTCTTGTCCACTGCCGCAGTGGGCTCGAGGATGCGTGCGGTCCGACCCGCATAGGTGGCGAGGGCGACGGTGTCGTCTTCTCGCAGCTGGTTCACCATCATGTGCATCGACTCCTTTGCCATGCCGAGCTTGTCGGGGCTGTTCATGGAGCCTGAGACATCGATCAGGAAGGTGAGGTGCACAGGCTCGCGCTCGCTACGGTCGACGTCTTGTCCCTGCACGCCTACGCGCAAGATGTGTCGATTCGGTCGGAAGGGATGGGGCATCGCTTCCATGTGCACTGCAAACGGGGTGTCGTCGGTGGGGCCGGTGTAGCTGTTGTAGTCGAAGTAGTTGACGAACTCTTCCACGCGAACCGCAGCCTGGTGGGGAAGCTGTCCCGATGCCAGAGCGCGACGCAAGAGGCTGTAGCTCGCAGTGTCCACATCGATGGCGAACGTGGAGAGCGCGTCGTGAGCGGTGATGGTGAAGGGGTTCACACCGTGATGGGTGTGGCTGTTCCCAGGGCTGACCGCGTCGTCGGTTGGTGGCTGCGGGATGCGAGCGAGCGACGGCCTGGATGGGGCAGAACCAGATCGGACCGCGGCACTGGACTTCTTGCCCAGTCCTTTGCGGGTCGCCATCTGTCCGCTTCGAGACGGGATCGTGGCGGCAGTGGGCTCGGAATCGAGAGCAGCGTCTTCTGCAGAAAGCGCCGAGGCCGGCATTTCTTGCAGAAAGGTGAAGCGGTCGACTGTGGTGTTGGGGGCGGGTGCGCCAGTCGAGTGGTCCGTGGACTCGGGGGCGTTGGCCGACATGGCACAGGCACTCAGGGACAGAGGCCACACGAGCGACGACAGCATGGAGTGAAAACGCTTGGACATGACGAACCCCGAACCGACGTGATTCCACATCGACTTGTGAAGAGTGCGCACCTTCCAGAAACCAGATCGGAGGTGCGATGGTGCGGCCCGAACCGCCTGGGTGGACGGGCTGCGCACGGGGGATGAACGGGCAACGCCGGCGTTGCTTACAGGGGGAGCGAAGAACAATCAGGTTTTCTGATTTTCATCGAGACAAGGGCCTTTACGACGTTAGCCCCGAAGAGAATGAGGGGTGAAATCCTGGCCGCAGAGGGTGAAATGCATCGTGTACAGCTCACGCTCACCACTCGTCGGGGGTTGCAGGACATCACCGCAGCCATCGCCGAAGTGGTCGGCGGCTCCGGAGTTCGAGACGGCCTCTGTCACGTCTTTTTGCACCATACATCGGCATCGCTCGTCATCCAGGAAAACGCCGACACAGATGTGTTGCACGACCTTGAGCGCTTTCTCTCCCGACTGGTGCCCGACGGCGATCGCCTATGGACCCACGTGGAAGAAGGCCCCGACGATATGCCGGCCCACGTCAAGGCAGCCCTCACAGCCACCTCTCTCACCCTGCCCGTGACCGACGGGCAGATGGACCTCGGGACCTGGCAGGGCATCTTCCTCTGGGAACACCGCTTGCATCCGCTCGCTCGCCGCGTGACCGTGTCGGTGTTCGGGGGCTGATCCCACCCCCGCGCGAATGGCTCTGGCGCGCGAGCGGCCCCATGTTCCCCACTCGATTTACCACTCGGCATCGTGTTGTCTGGGGCGCACACCCCGACCAGCTTCCCGACGGCGGGCCCGTTCACCTCGTGGTGACCAGTCCGCCGTACCCGATGGTCGCGATGTGGGACGATGCGTTTTCCGCGCAGAGTGCCTCGGTGACCGACGCCCTGGCGGCAGAGGACGGCCCCGGTGCCTTCGAGTCGATGCACCGCATCCTCGACCCGATCTGGGCGGCTTGCTTCGAGCGTCTCGTGCCCGGTGGCTTCATCTGCGTCAATGTGGGCGACGCCACGCGCACCATCGGTGGGTCCTTCCAGCTCTACTCGAACCATGCCCGCACCATTCAAGGCTTGATGGCAGCGGGCTTCGGAATGCTGCCCGACATTCTTTGGCGCAAGCCCACCAATGCGCCCAACAAGTTCATGGGCTCGGGCATGCTTCCCGCCGGTGCATACGTCACCTACGAGCACGAGTACATCATCGTGGCCCGAAAGGGCGGAAAGCGTGTCTTTCGTACAGCCGCCGAGCGGGCCCGGCGCCGCCGCAGCGCGTTCTTCTGGGAAGAACGCAACCAGTGGTTCTCGGATCTTTGGCAGGGCCTCACGGGCATCCGACAGCACCTCGATGCAGCCACGCGCAAGCGCAGCGCCGCCTTCCCCATGGCGCTTCCTGCGCGACTGATCGACATGTATTCGCTTCAGGAGGACTGCGTCTTCGACCCCTTTGCCGGCACAGGCACCACAGCGATTGCTGCGGCATCGGCCGGTCGCCACAGCCTGAGCATGGAGCGAGAGCGCGACCTCGAAGTGGTGTTCAACGAGCGGATGACTCGGGTTCCGGCGGTGTCTGCGGCGCGATCTGCCCATCGACTCGCCGAGCATCATTCGTTCGTTGAGGCTCGGACCGCTGCCGGAAAGCCGTGCAAGCACACGCATGGGCGCGGAGGGTTTCCCGTCATGACTTCCCAGGAGCGTGAGCTCGCCTTGCCGGTGGCGGAGTCGATCGAGCGGGTTGGTGCGGGGGAGTGGGCGGTCGTGACCAAGATCTGAGCCGCTTCGCGTGCAACGAGCCGTGCTGCGGGCCAGTGGGCCTGTCAGGGAGGCCGGGCTCGGGGGCGTTTTCGCTACTTGGGTCGGGCGACGAGGGACCCCATGCGGAAGACGGCGCCACGAGCAGCGCGGGATGGGTCCACGACGGGTGCATGCAGCGGCTGCTCGGAAATCACGATCGTTCCGGGATGCAGCTCCATCTCGACATCGGCCCGCTGGCGGGGCTGGAGCTCGACCCAGACGGTGCGCTGGATCCCCCGTGGAGCATGCACGGAGATCTGCCAGAAGCCAGCCGTCAGAAATCCGCGCGAGACGACGCCATCAGCTTTGCTGGTCGACTCGAACGCCGTGCCATCGGGACCGCGAAACACCACGCGAGCGCCTGCGATGGGCTGATGCGCAATGGTGCTTGTGAGATGCACTGCGATGGCAGGAATCGTGTCCCGGGTCCAGCGTGCCTCGAGCTTTGGAAGAGGTTCTTCAGCGGATGCGAGGAGCGAACCCAGCAGCATCAGGCCTCCGAACATCGGCACCTCCGCGCAGAGCGTACCCTGGAAAAGTGCCCCGGCGGGCTGGATTGGGGATGCCGCAGGCTCCTGCAGGCGTGTGCGCAGCCCATCGAACACAACCCATTGACAAGGCCGGTCGAATCTTCCGAGTGTCCCGGCGTCTCGCATGCACCCGGCCCTTCCGCTGGCCCCCAGCATGGAGAAATCAATGACCGCCCATCGTTTGTTCCCGCTCCTGAGTGTCTCGGCCTTGCTTTCGGCGTGCACGGTGAGTGCCACACCATTTGCCTACGATGTTCCTGCACAGGATGTGGCCGGGCTGGCGGCCCAGATCGAGCGAGGTGACCTCACCCTTCGGGGGCAGGAGACCGACCAGATTTCCATCCAGGGGGAGTCTTGGGGCCGGGCGCGTGACGAGGAAAAAGCGGCCGAGCGGCAGGCGGGCAACGCCTGGACCGTGACCCTGCCCGAGACCAGCACTGCACCGCTGTACATCTCAGCGGAGTCCGACCGGAGCTCTGCCGGCGTAGACTTCGACATCGTCTCGCCCTCGGCTCTTCCCGCCG
>CAJWOS010000312.1 GCA_913044235.1 uncultured Pseudomonadota bacterium | reverse complement strand
CTGATAGCGCCGTTCCTTCAAAACAGCGGCTAGAGTACCCTCTTCTTGTTCCCTATCTGTTTCGCGCCGCGCGGCCGATTGCAACTCGGTCTCGCGCTTGAACTCTTCGATGCGCTGCTGCAACCGGAAGTGGGCCGGCCCGTCGGGCTCCCGATAGTTCGCCGCCGTCGGACACGGAAACGAGTCGTCGCCCGGATTCCATTCGACGAAATCGTAGTTCACGCGCGGCGCGATGCCTTTCTGCTTGACCAGTACCTTTTCTTCTTCCTTGACGCCGGCGGCGATCATCTTCTCTTGGAGTTCGAGTCGTTTCTGGGCTTTCACGTCGTCGTCGTCCTTTGAGCGGTTGATCCTGTCCAGCTCCAGGGCGAAGGCGCGCTTGCCCGCCGGCCCCGCGATCTCCTTATTCGTCTCCTTCCACCTCTTGAGTTCATTCCTCTTCGCGATATACGACGACGAATTATGCGCTCCAGAAAAGCGGTTCTTCCGCAGCATCACTTCTTTTTGCAGAGCAGTCCTCGGCTGCTCCGCTTCCTGAGCGATCCTGTCCGCAACAGGTTCCACTTGACCAACCAACTTGACAAAATTCGCCTCTGCGACGGCGAACGCCTCCGAGTTCGAGAACATGGTCTGGTTCTTGTCGGGCCGGAACACGTGTTCGTCCTCCATCTCGGTCGTCAAGCCGGCCTGGAAGCCCCGTTTCACATTCTTCTTCCCGGGCTCATTCACACTTAACCGTCGTACGGATGATTTCCGTCGGTCATCACTGAGATCGGGATTGGACAGCCTCCTCTCGTCGGAGAACTCGGCGCTGGCCATGGTGCTGCCCCTGCCCCGGGCTGGGCCCCGAGGGCTAAAGGGCAGCCCTGGCTCTCGGTCGCGCTGCTGCCCCGAGGTGGAAACGGCTTCGCGCGGGCGCCCAGAGGCTCTGCAGTTGTGGCCGCGGGCGGCACGGCGCTGATTGCCGCTCGGCGCTACCGCCACTCTTCGCGGCACCCGCACTTTAGCCGCGAGGCGCAGATACGTTTTAGACACCTTTGAAGCGCTATGTATCTGACGTATCGATGGCCGGTCCGTGTTGGCAACAAAAGTGCGTGTGGGGTCGGCGCGCACTCGGCTGTGGAAGGTCTGAGGGGGGCGCGCGAACCAGTCGACGGGCATGCGGCCGACCAGCCATGGGATCGCCAGTACGCCGAGCGCGGACACCACAAGGCTCGCCACCGACAGACCGATCCACACCCAAGCGGGGACGGCTGCGATGGCATCCAGCGTGCCAGTCACTTCAAGACCAGCACCCGGCTTGTGAGTCCGGCGAGATTCACCGTGATGCTGTCGCCCGTGATGGCGAAGGTTTCACCGGTGAGCACATCCTCCATCGTGCCGTCGCTCGGGAGACCGGCAAACGTGGCGCCGTTGGTGAGCCAGCGCTCGTCCCACGACCGGTTGATGAGCGTGAGCGTGCTGTCGCCGGTGTCTGGATCAACCCGTGCATAGCCCCACACGTCGTCTTCCAGCCACCATTGGACCATCTCACCCCGCCACATTCCGGGGTGATCGCGTCGGGCTCGTCCGAGCTTGCCCACGTGGTCCACGGTGTAGGCGCCATGTCCGCCTACAGCGGTAGCCATGTCGTTGACCGACTCCACTGCGCCGCCGGAGACATCACCGGCGTACCACTCGAGGGGCTGCCGGTTGTCGGGGTCGTGGTAGCCGGGCATGCCCACTTCGTCTCCGTAGTAGATCAGGGGGACCTGGGGCTGTGTGAACAGGTAGGTCCAGGCGAGTCGCATGCCCGCGTGAATGTTTCCGTTGTCGACATACCAGGCGTTTCGCGGGGTCACGCCGTCGTCTTCACAGCCCGACTGCCAGCCCTCCGCGTTGAACGATGTGTAGCGGTTGACGTCATGGTTGCCGAGGAAGCTGCTCATCAGGGCGTCGGGACCCCAGGCCGCCAAGCTGCCGTACGTGGCCGACTCCAGGTCGCGTAGGGAGATGGAGTAGCTACCAAAGGCGGAGTTGATGGCGTAATACAGCGGGAAGTCGAACTGACCGTCGAGCTGGGGGCGGCCTTCGCGCGTGATGTAGGCCTGGATGCGCTCGGTTCCGTCGAAGGTCTCGCCCACGGTCCAGAACTGGGTGTCGCCCCCTGCATGCCGATGCTCGAGCTCGTTGCGCACCCGAACTTCGAGGTTCCAGGGCACCGAGTGGGGCATGTGCTTGACCGCATCCACTCGGAAGCCGTCGAGGTCATATTCCTTGGCCCACCAGATGGCGTCTTCCACCATGGTGTGCAGTGCATCGGGATGGCCGTAGTCGATGTCGGGCAGGTAGGGCGCGAACGCACACGACTCCGGGATTCGGTCCCAGTTCTGCTGGTCCCCCACCCACTCCTTGCAGACGGCCGTGGGGAAGAACCACTCGGGTGAGTTGCTTGCGTATGGGTGATCCTGATGCACGTGATTGGCCACCCAGTCTACGATTACACGCATCTGGAGCGAATGTGCCTTGTCGACGAGCTCGTGGAGCAGATCGCTGTCGCCGAAGTGCTCTTCGACCGCACGCGCCTGGTCGGGCCAGTAGGCGTGGTAGCCAGTATAGCTCGACGAGCAGTCGCCGTCCCAGGCGCCCTCCGCATTGTCTTGTGGATTGGACAGACACAGGGGGCGCACGCCGAGGTCATCGAGGTAGGGAAGCAGGTCAATCAGTCCCTGGTAGTCGCCCCCTTGATACTCACCGAGCGGGTCGGTCGCGCCCTGTGGCGCATCATTGGACGGGTCGCCATTCGCGAGTCGATCGACGAACGCGAAGTAGATGGAACCGGCCGCGAAGGCATCGTCGCCCACGGCATCGGTCCAAAATGGGACATGCAGCATCTCGGAGGTTCCACCGGCATCGTCGGTGGTCGTGACCCGCACTGTGTGTCGGCCCTCCGAGAGGTCGGAGAGGTTGAGAGACAGCGTGGTGTCGCTCCAGCTTGCCGTGACCGGAGTGCCGTCGAGCGTGACCGTGGCCTCAGCCAGGGAGGATGCGGAGGTTCCAGGCGTGCCTTGGACCGTGAGCTGGGCACTGCGTGCAGCACGGTCGACATTGATGGCGTCGAGCGTGAGCTGCGGCACGGAGCAGTCGGCCACAACGATGAAGCTGCTGCAGGCCGACTCGGTGCCTGGCCCACATGTCATCTCCCACTGGGTGTCCCAGGGTTCCTTGTAGCCGTCGGGACACTGAATGAGCTCAGAGTTCGGGTCGCAGGTGGTGGTCTCGTAGGCATCCTGGGACCACTCGTAGCGCTCGGCGATCCGGTAGATGTGGTGCCCGGCCGGGAGGGGCAGCTCGCCTTCCCAGACGCCCGGCTGGACCTCTACGAGAGCGTCGACACCGATCTCCCAGTCGTTGAAGTCGCCCACGATGGAGACGCTGCTCGGCGGGTTGGTGGCATCTGCAGTCCAGGAAAAGCTTGTGAGACATTCGGGTACTGCAGCCTGAGGGTCCTCCGGTTCGTTGTCTGCTCCTTTGGGGTCGGAGCCGCAACCAAGACCGAGCGTGGCGCACAGTAGCGCTCGCATCGAAACGGGCATGGAGTGAGACATTGAACCTCCGAACGATTGATATGTACGGAGGTTCTATCAAGGTTGGCGCGCTCAGGGGGCTGAAACCGCTCCCGTTGCCGCCCTGGGCGGATACTGTGCGCACAATCGCGGAGGTGCCATGTCAACTCGGATCCAACCGGTAGCCCGTTCGCTCTGGCGCTCAGCCGGTGCGGTGGTGGTGGCCTCGGTCGCGTGCACCAACCCGGACGGGATGGGAACCGGGAAGGTGCTGTTCGAAGACCGGGTTGCGGGAGAGCGCTCCACCCGCACCGCCTCCTGTGATGCTTTGGATGAAGGGCGGTGTTTGCTTCCGTTTCCGTCCAGTGCATTCATGGTGGAAGACCCCGACAGTCCGACCGGCCGGCGCGTGTTCATCGAAGACGCCAGCCTCCCTGGAACGGGTGAAGATGAAGCGGGCTTCATCAACCTCATGGATGGCTTCTCGCGCCTCTCTCCGGTGCTCTCCACCTTTGCGGAGGGGCTGGATCCAGCACTCACCGCTGGGCGGATGCATGGTCCTGCGCACGATTCTTCCCCCGTGCATCTCGTCAATGCCGAGCCTGACCATCCCGACTACGGCACCGAGATTCCGGTCTGGCTGGAAATCGTCGACAACGGATTTGAGGGCGGGCCCGACCTGCTGATCGCATTCCCCACCATTCCGATGGCCGAAAACGCTGAGTATGTGGTCTTCATCACCGACGAGGTTCTCGATTCATCGGGCCATCCGGTCGTCGCAGACCGCATGGCCGATGTGGCGCTCGGCCGCGTGGAGCCCTCTTCGGAGGAGGAAGCGCGCATCGCCAGTCACCATGCTCCTGCCCGGGCACTGCTTGCCGAACGCACCGATCTCGACCCCGAACGTGTGGTTCGGGTGTGGGACTTCTCCACGCGCACCACGGTGGATGTCACCCGGCGCCTCGACTCCATGATGGCCGATGCAGTGGGTGCCATGGACGCGGTCGAAGTGGAGCTTCTCACGTTCACTCCGCGCGAGGACCCGGCCATCGCCGCCATCGTCAAGGGAGAGCTTCGAGGCGTTCCGGACTTCCTCACCGATGCCCGTCGCTTCGAGTACGACGCGGACGGGCTTCCCATCGCGCAAGGCACCCGTACCACCTCCTTCCGAGTCACATTGCCCGCCGAGGGATTTGACGGGCCGGGGTCCGACTACCGTGTGGCTCTGTATGGGCACGGCACGGGCGGAGACGTCAACGACAACTCCTTTGATTCGGAGATTGCGGCGGAAGGCGTGGTGAAAGTCAACCTGGAATTCCATGGCTGGACCGGCGACGATCTGGTCTACACCTTTGTCGACCTGCTCACCTTGATGCGAGGGTCGGAGCAGTCCACCAGCCAGCTGCTGCAAGCGGTTGTAGATGGCTACGCACTGCTCAAGGCGCTGGAAGGCGAGCTCGGCTCCCAGCTGCGTGCCGAAACCATCGCGGGTGAGCCCAACCCCTTGGCGGGCACCGGACCGATCACCGACGACCCCGCCTGGGTGGGGGGCTCGCTCGGAGGTACCATGGGCGCCATCATCTCGGCAGCCTACCCCGAGATCGACAAGGCCGTGCTCAATGTGCCAGCGGGGGCTTGGACCCATCTTGTGGCGGACTCGTACATGTACACCGGGGCGCTGCGCGGAATCCTGGCAGAGGCGTACGGGACGGAGATCGACGCTCGGTTTGCGATGGCGATCATGCAGACTTCCTGGGATGACGTCGACGGGGCGGCGTGGGCGGATCGTGCCCGTGCCGATGGGGTGAAGCTCCTTTTGCAGCAGAGCATGGATGATCCGGTGGTGCCCAACCAGGGCACCGACCTCCTCGCCGCAGCCCTTCAGGCGGAACAGGTGGGCCCCGCACTGCGGCCCATCGCTGCCGTAGAGCCTTCCGAGGACGACCTCGTGATCGATGGGGTCGGGATTACCCAGTACCGTGTGCCCGACGAAGGGCCCTTCCAGGTGCACGGTTTCGCTGCCCGCAACACCCCTGCCGGTCTCGCTGCGATGGAACAGATCTTTGGGTTCATGCGGTCGGGATGGGCCGGAGAAGCCCGGATTCACTTTCCGGACGGATGTGCAGACGTGACTGCAGACGGGTCCTGTGATTTTTCGGAACACTGGTGAGTCTGGAGCGGCCACCCCACCCACCACTGGAACCGGCATCTGCGCCGTACGGTGGGTCCCCTGCTGCGAGTGTGCATCGTCCCTCCGGAGATTCTGGGCGCCCAGACGCCCGGTGAGTCGGCCCGTTGGTGCGGCCAGCCTTTGGGGCTCCGTGGTCTCGCTGGAAGGCGGCTTCCAGGTGTCCTATGGTGCAGGCACACGGATGCTCCGTGTTTTTGCCGGGAGGATCACGTGTCGGTGGACGTGGCTTGGGTGTCGAAGCATGCCATGGAGCGCTATGGCCTCCACTTTCCGGAAGCCGTCGCCACGGATGTGATGGCGGCCATCGAGCTCTCTCTGCCGCTTCCCGCCAATCTCTCGGATGCGCTGGCTGGCCGCCGGCGTCGAACCGCTCCACTCGAAGGCGAAGTGCGGCTGTTGCACCCGGCGGGCACTGGGGTGTTTGTGTTGTGCGCACTGCGCGAAGACCCCGACAAGATGTATGTGAAGACCTACCTTCGGCTCGACGGAGCCGAGCAGCGACGGATGGCACGAGGGTGGTTTCTGGAGCCACTGCAGATCTTGCGCAAAGCCTTCGAGCTGGGATTCGATGCGGCGAAGTCGCCGGACTCTCCGCCCTTGGCCGTACAGGCATCGGCCGCGGCACTGGAGTCCTTGGTGCAGCTGGCTCCACGACTCGGCGCTCCGGTACTCGGCACCGCCTACGAAGAAGAAGCCACAGTCCGAATCCAGCCGGTGGGGCCGATGGATGCTGCAGACGTGCTGAACGAGGCGGATGATGTGGCTCATCGGGTGCTCTCCGACTTTACCGCCGCCCACCACGGCTTTCGTACCGACCTGCGGCAGTGGATCGAGCTGGATGCGGATGGACTCGGAGCATTGGTTGCAGAGCCACACATTCGCGAGCAGGGCGTGGAGCGAGGTTGGGTCGAGCCCGGCGGACTGGCAGCCCTCTTGTTTCGGCCCACGGAAAGCGACGACTCGAAGCGGGTGTCGGTGGTGAGCGTGCCGCGTCGACTGCGGGTGGACTTGGTGGGGGAGCAGCCTACGATGCAGCTTGAGGTGCCCTACGAGGCGCCCACGGAAGCTCTGTCGTTCGTGGAGATCCCGGAGACTGCCACTCTGGCCTGGGCGTCGGCGATTCGGGTTCGCTCTTGGGGAGCTCGGGCTCGCCGGGAAGCGGAGATGGCTGGAATCGGGGTGATTCCGGCTGCATGGCTCGGAGAGCTGGAGTCGGTGGACCCGGTCGAGCTGGAGCGCATGCTCCCTGTGCTTGGCTGGCGACTGGGACCGGCCGCTACGTACGGTGCCCTTCGGGCAGGCAAGACCATTCTTCTGGTGCGGCGGGCGGACTCAGCGGAAGCCGCCACGGTTGTGCGTTGTGCCGCCTGGCCGGGCGCGTCCGAGGAAGATCCGGGATAAGTGTCTCGCACGGAATGACCAAGGAGTCTCCATGTCGACCTACGCTCATCCTCTTGCGCGCGCCTCTGCAGCCGACCGGGTCGAGTACCTGCAGCGGGTGTTGATGTGGACCACCGGAGGGTTGTTTGTGTCCGGGATTACCGGGGCAGCCACCGCACTCGGTCTGTCCATGGCGCTGTCCCTGAACATCACCTTTTTGTTCAACCAGTGGGTGTCGCTGGCGATCATTTTCGGTTCGTATGGGATTGCCCACTACATGGCCCCACGGATGGTGTTCGGCAACGCGAAGGTTCTCGGCTTCGGTGTCGGAGCGGTCTTCCAGGGCATCAGCATGGGCTACCTGCTGCTTTCAGCTGTGGTCCTGGGCGCGCAGATGGGGAACCCCTTCGGCATGGTCGGAACCGCACTCGGGCTCACGGCCATGACCGGGCTTGGGCTCACAGCCTATGTCTGGACCGGCCCCAAGAACTTCGGCTGGCTTGGTGCCGGGCTCTCGGCGCTGTTCCTGCCCATGATGCTCCTGATGGGGGTGTCGTTTGTGTTCCCTGGCTTCATCGGCGGCCCCATGGGGATCGTCCTGTCAGCGTTCTTCGTGTTGGTCTCGGTGGGTGGACTGCTGTACCAGATCAACGTGGTGATGCATAAGCTCAACACCCAGCAGCACATTGAAGGGGCCTACATGATCACCATGGGCATCCTCATTTTGTTCTGGAATATCCTGTCACTGCTGATGCGCCTGAACCGGCGCTGACCGTACGGTTCCTGCCTCGTCCTGGTCGGTCGTTCACGCGAAGTGGGCGGCCGACGACCGCTTTTGCAGATGCTGGCCTGCGGGGGAGAGGGACTGTCTCAGTGATGTGCGTGTGTCTCGGTGGCGGCGGGGGCCGCGTGGTCTCCATGCCCTGCATGGTGGGCGTGCCCCTCGGCGCTGATCTCGCGAACCGGAAGATCGAACGTCTCGTTGTGTCCACCCTCGAAGTCGAGCGTGAGAGATACGGTGTCACCGACTGCGAGCGGGGCTTGGAGGTCAATCAGCATCACGTGGAGTCCACCGGGCTGCAGGCGAACCTGTTCGCCGGGGGCCACATCGATGCGCTCGACCTGGCGCATCTTGAAGGTGCCGTCTTCTTGAACGTGGGTGTGCAGCTCGACGGACGCGGCGGAGGGCGAGCGGCCTCCCAACACGGCTGCATGGTGCTCTGATGGGTTGTGCAGCACGAAAAAGGCACCGGTCGTGGCGGCGCCTGGGGGCATCGCGCGCACGTGGGCGTTCATCAGGTGAGTGGCTTTCGCGCCGGCCGTGGTGCCCTGCACAGGGGGCGTTGCCGCTTGTGCGGCCCCACTCGGGTGTGGGGATGCGTGCGCGTGCGCAGGGTCGGGTGCTGAAGCAGGAGCTTGGGGGGTGGATG